>JAJRTI010000211.1 GCA_024278415.1 Planctomycetota bacterium
GCCGTTGGGATTCAGATACCCCCAACACGCTGCATTGCACGGAAGCTTTGACGGTATTCCGGATACCCGACGGTTGGACTTAGCTGAAGTGTTACTGACCACTGACCAATGACCACTGACCACTGACGAGTGACGAGTGACGAGTGACGAGTGACCAGTGACGAGTGACGAGTGACCAGTGACCAGTGACCAGTGACCAGTGACCAGTGACCAGTGACCAGTGACCAGTGACCAGTGACCAGTGACCAGTGACATGAACATCATTTTCCTTATGAGCGATTCGGTGCGTTGGGACTTCTTGGGATACAACGGCAACGACTGGGTTAAGACGCCGTGCTTGGACGCGCTGGCCGGGCAGTCGTGCGTGTTCAACCAGGCGTTTCTCTCGTCCTACCCGACCGTGCCCAACCGTTGGGATCTGCTCACCGGCAAGCTGAACTACACGTACGCGGGCTGGCAGCCGCTGGATGCGGACGAGGTCGTTGTTCCGCAACGGCTGTCCGAGCAGGGCTACGTGAGCATGATGATCGCGGACACGCCGCACATCCTCGCTAAGGGCTATGGATACCAGCGCGGGTTCGACGGATGGGAGTGGATACGCGGGCAGGAGAACGACCCTTGGAAAACCGCGCCTCGTCAGGTCCAGTACCCTTGCGACCCGGACAAACTGCGAAGCGGCAAGGAGGGCATGGTGCACTATCTGCGCAACGTTTCAGATCGACAGGGAGAGGAGGACCACTTCGCACCGCGTACAGTGCAAGCCGCGTGCGATTGGCTCGATGCGAACCACGACCAAGGGCCGTTCTTCCTGTACCTCGATATGTTCGACCCCCACGAGCCGTGGGATCCGCCGCAACAATACGTCGATCTGTACGACCCCGGCTTTGAAGGCGACGAGGTCATCTACCCACAGTATCACCCGTCGTGCTTCTTCACCGAGGGCGAGGTGAAGCACATGCGCGCGCTCTACGCCGGCGAGTTGAGCATGGTCGACGCGTGGGTCGGCAAACTGCTGGAGAAAGTGGACGCGCTTGGGCTATCGGGTGACACGGCGATATTCTTCACGAGCGACCATGGGTTCCTCCATGGCGAACATGGGATTGTGGGCAAGTCGATCATCGATACGTCGAGTGGGAAGCTTTACTACGAGGCCGTGCCCATGTTCGACGCGATTACACGCACGCCCCTGCTCGTGCGCTTGCCAGGCCAGACGGAGCGACGCGACTGCGATGCGTTCGTGCAGACGATTGACCTGCCGGCGACGATGCTCGATATGGCCGGGGTCGAGACGGACGAGATCCACGGCCACAGCCTGATGCCGCTGATGGAGGGCCACGCGGAGAAGGTGCGCGACATCGCGATCAGCGCGTATCCCCTGAAGTTCCGCACCCCGCGCAACTGCAAGTCTATGATACGCGACGCGCGGTGGTCGCTGCTGTACTCGGGCACAGTCGTCGATCCTGAAGGGGAGTTGCCCGTGCCGCCACTGGAGTGTGGGGACGGCCCCGACGATTACCAACTCGGCGACCACAGCGCACGGCTCTACGACATGCAAGCCGACCCCGAGCAGAAGCGCAACGTGATCGACGACAACCTGGCCGTGGCGGAGGATCTGCATGCGAAGTATGTGGCGTACCTTCGGGAGATGGGCACGCCCGAGGAGTTCCTCGCCGTGCACGCGGAGTTTTCGGTGAGGCCGTAGGACGAGCGCCGGCCAGGACGATCCGAATGGACGAACCGAAAAGCATTATCGACTGCACAAATCTGAGCGTTGAGTTTCAGCAGGGCGGAGAGCGCATTGCGGCTCTGGATGGCGTCGCCTTGAACGTGGCGGGAGGCGAGTTTGTTGGCATCACCGGCCCGTCGGGCTCGGGCAAGACGACGCTGCTCAATGTGATCGGCGGGCTGCTCGCTCCCACGGGCGGCGCGGTGTGCCTCGAAGGCGCGGATCTCTACGCGCTGAGCGACGGCCGGCGCGCGCGACTGCGGAATGCAATGGTGGGGTTCATCTTTCAGACCTACCACTTGCACCCCATGCTAACCGTGGCGCAGAACGTGGCGGTGCCGTTCGCGTTCCGCGCGCGGGCGAAAGCCGAGGCGGGCGAGGCCGTGAGCCGCGTGCTGGACAGGCTGGGCCTTGGCGGCCTAAGCGGGGCCAAGGCTGGGGAGCTGTCTGCTGGGCAGAGGCAGCGCGTGGTGGTCGCGCGGGCTCTGGCCGGCGAGCCAACGCTCGTGCTGGCTGACGAGCCGACGGCCAACTTAGACGAGGACAACGCGGCAGTGGTCATCGACGCGCTGTGGCAAGCCAACCAAGACGCGGGCGCCAGCGTGTTGATCGTGTCGCACCAAGGCGAGTCGCTCGCGCGCACAACCCGGCGGCTTCGCATGGCGGAAGGGAGGATCGTGGAGTGAAGGCCTCTGCTATGGCCAGCCTCTGTGCCGCGGACCTACGCGCACGGTGGGGCCGGAACCTGACGCTCGCGCTCGCTATCGCCATTGGCTGCGCGGCGCTCACGCTGATTGCGACGGCGGCCCTGCGGATCCGTCGCGTCGTGGTCGAGGACGTGATCGAGTCTTTCCCGGCGACGCAGATCGAGGTGAAGCAGAAGCAAGTATCGTTCTTGTTCTTGAAGTTTGGCAACCCGGCCGGAGTGTTGAGCGAGGAGATGATGGCCAAGGTGGCCGGGATTCCGGGCGTCGCGGGCGTACAGCCGGAGGTGTTGTGTCCATTTCCGGCGATCATCGACGTGCGGCTTGTCGGCACGGCGGGTTTTGTGACTGAGACGTGCATCTTTGGCGTGCGGAGGGAGTTCGTTGCGGATTCGCTGAAGCCGGGCGTCGCGTTCGCGAAGCCGGCCGGCGACGCGCCTGTGCCCGCGGTGATCTCGAAGGCGTTGATCGGGATATTCAACACGGGCTTCGCACCCAGCCGCGGGCTGCCGAAGTTTGACGAGAGCCTGATTGTGGGCCGTGAGTTCGACCTCTACCTCGGTGGCTCCACGATGACGGAGGCCAAGCGCGTGGCGAAGAAGCGCGTGAAGATCGTGGGTATCTCCCCCCGGGTCTCGCTCGTGGGCATCACCGTGCCGGAGGCCGTGGCGCACGAATGGAATGCTTGGTGGTTCCGGAAGAAGGATCTGCCCAAGCAGTATCATCGGCTCATTGTGAGCACGACGTCGCCTCGGGACGTGGACCGCGTGGCCAAGCGTCTTGAAGCGATGGGGCTGGCGGTGTCCACGAAGAAGGGCATTGCGGATGGCCTAAACTCGATCGTGCGGCTGCTGGACGGGCTCGTGGCAGGGCTGAGCGTCGCGGTGTTTGTGCTCATGGGGGTGGGGGTGCTGAACGTGGCCGCGCTGGATACCGCAGAACGCACCGGCTGGATCGGGCTGCTGCGTGCGTGCGGGGCGACGCGGCTGGACGTGGCCGTGATGTCCGTCGTACAACTGGGGTTGGTGGGCGGAGTCGGGGGGCTGCTGGGGGCCGGCGGGGCAGGTGCGCTGGCGGTGTGGCTGGACCGTGTTGCCGCGCAGCGGCTGCCCGCGGCGGGCGTGCCGGCGATCCACGTTTTCGCCGGGTGGTGGCAGGTGGGGCTAGCCGTCGCGTTTGCGGCGGGGGTGCTGGCGGCGGTGGCCGCGTTGCTGCCGGCGTGGTGCGCTGGGCGCTTGGATCCGGCGTTGGCGCTCAAGCGCGAGTAGCCATCTGAAAGCGCGGAAGACGCGGCGAGTGGGCCACGCCTTGCTCAACGACGATGATCTGGCGATCAGGTCAGAGTGTCGCCCTTATCCCATCACCCTCATCCCTCATCAGCCCGCTGCCCCTACATGCGCCCGGCCTTGAAGTCGATGTCCGGTGGGAGGATCTCTTCGAGCTTCGGCAGGTCCTTGATAGCGCTGATGCCGAATTTTTCGAGGAAGAATGGTGTGGTCCCGTACTCCATGGGCCTGCCCGGCTCCTCCCGGCGCCCGGTGTATCGGATGAGCCCTCGCCGCGCGAGGTTGCGCACGACCTCGTCGGATTCGACCCCTCGGATTGCGGCGATTTCCGCGCGCGTGACCGGCTGCTTGTACGCGACGATGGCCAGCGTCTCCAGGGCCGCTCCGCTGAGTCGGGAGTCGTCGCGGTCACGTTTGAGGGCCTGGACCCACTCGCCGTAGTCCGGCTTGGTGCGCATCTGGTAGCCCTCTGCGATCTCCTGAATCTGGAAGGACCGCTCGCCTTCCTCGTATTCCTGCTTCAGCTCCTCAACCGCCTTGCGGATCGCGCGCACGTCGGTGTTGCCGACCACTTGCGACATCTTCTTTGGCGGAAGCGGGACTGGCGAGGCACAGAGCAACGCTTCCACGATGCGCTTGACTTCGTAGTGGGATCGGTTAGCCATGAGCGGTGCGCGGTGTGCTATCCGTGTGGGGGCCCCGGGGGCTGGCCTTCCGGCGGCACTGGCGCGGCCATGGGCGCCACCTTGGCGGTCGCGCCCGTTGCGCCATCGATAGTGACCGCGAGCCCCAAGCCAATCTGGGCACGCGCACCGGCCGTCCTCACGGCCGCGACCACGGCCCGCGACGAGATCGTGGCCCCTGTGATGGCGTCGATGGTCGAGCCAACACGCAGCTTGTTCACGACCTTGCCCTTGAACTGATCCTTGAACGAAGGCGGGAAATCTTCCCGCTCTTTGGCGATTCCAAGCACGCTCCAGAGCGTCTTGCCGCTGCTTTCCGCTTGGATGTTCGCCCCGAGGCCGGGGGTCTCCTGTTGGTCGACGATGTCGATGGCAATGATTTTAGGCTCCGTGAGATCGGGCTCCATGCCGACGAGAACCTGGATTCTGCTCGAGTAGCCTTGCCGGTCGCCTATGACGGCGAAGCCGACGCGCTTGCCAGTTTCGTCGAGGCCGACGTACATGTCGCCACCCTGGACCTTGGGCTCGAGCGTCTCGAAGCGCTTGGCGGCAGGCAGCACCTCGGCGAGAGCCTTGCTGAGCTTCTGCTTCTTGCGGAGTTGGATCTTGCCTTCGGTGAGCACAAACGTGCCCGCCAAGCCGAGCGCGGACACGAGGCAGACGCAGGTGAGCACGATCGAGTAGTGGATATGCTTTGGCATCAGGCGGAGATGGTTAATGGGTGGGGGTTGATGGGGGTCAACCGCCGACGACTTTGGGTTTGCACCAGCGGTCAATCAGCGGGGTGGTGGTGTTCATGAGGAGGATCGAGTAGCACACGCCCTCCGGGTAGCCGCCGTAGAAGCGGATGAGCATGGTGATCAAGCCGCAGCCGGCGGCGAAGATGCACAGGCCCAGATTGGTGATGGGAGTGGTGACCATGTCCGTGGCCATGAAGAACGCGCCGATCATCAAGCCGCCGGCGAGGATCTGGTAAAGCGGGTTGTGAGCCAAGTAGCCCAGGTGCTTGTCCGCCCACGATGCGGGGGCCGGGAGCACGGCGGCGAGCAAGGCCGCGGTGGCGATGAAGCAAACCGGCACTCGCCAATTCACATAGCCGCGTATGATGAGGAACAGTCCCCCGGCGATCAGCGCCAGCGCGCAGGTCTCGCCCAGACTGCCCGGCACGTTGCCGAGGAACAGTTCGGAGGGGAAAAACTCGAACGAGTTGGCGCTCTTGAGGAGGGGGCTGGCTTCGGTGACCGCGTCTTTGAACGGGGACCATTGGGACACGGGCCAGGAGGCGAGGCTGACATGCTTCGCCCAGGCGACTTGCACGAACGCACGGCCGATGAGCGCCGGGTTCCAAATGTTGTAGCCCAACCCGCCGAAGCAATGCTTGGCGATGGCGATGGCCACGAACGCACCGACGATGGGCACGTAGATGGGGGCGCTGCTCGGCAACACCATAGCGAGCAGCAGGCCCGTGACAAACGCGCTTCCGTCGCTCACGGTGACGGGGCGGCCGGAGAGCTTCTGGATGAGCGCCTCCGTGGCCACCGCGGTGGCGATGCTCGCGGCGATGACAATGAGGGCGCCGACGCCAAAGAAGACGACGCCCATGATCGCGGCCGGTGCGAGTGCGCCTGCCACGGTCCACATGATGCGCGGGATGGTGTCGTCGTCACGGAGATGGGGAGACGAGCTAACGAGTAATTGCTGTTGCATGAAGGTCGGCCTGTCGTTTCGCCAGGTTCTGTCGGGTGAGCTATTTCTTCGGTTTGTTCTTGGCGATCCACGCCTTGGCGGAGCGCACGTATTGCACGATTGGCCGCCGGGCGGGGCAGCCCCAAGTGCAACAGCCGCACTCCTTGCAGTCCATGACATTGAGCGCGAGGGTTTCCTCAAAGCGCTTCGCCTCGCACAGCACGCTAAACGCGCTGGGGTTGAGGCCGTACGGGCAGTTCACCACACACTTGCCGCAGCGGATGCATGCGCGGTGCGCCCATTGTTCCGCGTTCGCGAGCACGAGCACGCTGTTCGTGCCCTTCATGGTCGGTGTGCCCTCGACGCAAGCGACGGCGAAGCCCATCATGGGGCCGCCGAGGATGACCTTGTTCGCCTGCTCTTTCACGCCGGCCGCGTCGAGCAGCACCTGGATGGGCGTGCCGATGGGCGTGAGGAAGTTGTGCGGCGATTCGACGCCGTCGCCGGTCACGGTCACCACGCGCTCCACCAGTGGCTTGCCAAACGAGCAGGCCTCATAGATCGCGTACGCGGTTGCGATGTTCTGCACGACGACGCCCACTTCCATGGGAAGGGCCGAGCCGCGCACGGTGCGGCCGGTGAGCGCCTTGATGAGCTGGTGCTCTGCACCCTGGGGGTAGCGGACCTTGCAGATCTCGACATCGATGCCGTGCGGCTCAGCCGCTTCGGCCATGGCCTCGGCCGCGTCCAGCTTGTTGGCCTCGATGCCGACGATGCCGCGGTCCACGCCGAGCGCCTTCATGATGAAGCGCATGCCTGCGACGACCTCGGCTGGCTTCTCGACCATGAGCCTGTAATCGGCGGTGATGTAGGGCTCGCACTCCGCGCCATTGAGCAGGAGCACGTCGACCGGCTTGTCTGGCGGGGGGCTGAGCTTCACGTGGGTTGGAAAGGTCGCGCCTCCCATGCCGACGATGCCCGCTTCGAGGATGGCTTGCTTGATCTGGTCCGCGTCGAGCGAGTCCAGGGCGGCCTTGTCGGCTGGCGCGGCATCGCTCTCTGGGGCGGCCGCTGGCGCGAGGACCACGGCAGGCACAGCCCGGGCTTGGATGGGATGGGGCCGGGGCTCGACTGCTGTGACCGTGCCCGTGACGGGGGCGTGGATAGGCGCGGAGACAAACCCCTGTGCCTCGACGATGACCTGCCCGCGCTGCACCTCGTCCTTCTTCTTGACCGTCGGCGCGCAGGGGGCGCCGATGTGCTGGCTGAGGAAGATGATGTACTCGCTTCCGGCCGGCGCCGGCTCGATCACACACATGCGCGACAGGGCCTTGCCGTCGTCGTGCGGGTGCACTCCGCCGGCAAAGGATCGCAGTTTCTTGCGCAACGTCGTTGTTGCTGTAGTCATGGGGCCTGAAATCCTGAGTACGTTACGTTTGCTTGAGCGCGCGGCCAATCTGGCGAACGGCCTGCTTGAGGCGCTGTTCGTTTTCGACCAACGCCATGCGCAGAAAGCCCTCGCCTTCCTCGCCGAAGCCGCGCCCCGGAGCCACGGCGACTTCCGCTTCGTTCAAGAGCTTCATGGCGAAGTGGATGGAGCCCATCTCCTTGAACTCGTCGGGCATCTCGGCCCAGACGAACATCGTGCCGCGAGGCTTGGGCACATTCCACCCGATACGCTCCAAGCCTTCACAGAGCGCGTCTCGCCGGCTTTGGTAGATCTGGGCTTGCTCGATGGTGAAGTCATGGCAGTGGCGCAGGCCGATGATCGCTGCGATCTGCACGGGCTGGAAAATGCCGTAGTCGTAGTAGCCCTTGACGCGGCCCAGCGCTTGGATGATCTCGCTGTGTCCGACCACAAACCCCACGCGCCACCCCGCCATGTTGTACGATTTGGACATGGTGCTGAACTCGACGCCGACTTCCTTGGCGCCTTTGGCCTGGAGGAAGCTGGGAGCCTTGTATCCATCGAACGTGGTTTGGCCGTACGCAAAGTCGTGGAAGACGATGATCTCGTAGCGCCTTGCGAATTCAACGATTTGCTCGAAGAAGTTCAAGTCGACCGTTGCGGCGGTGGGGTTGTGCGGGAAGTTGAGCAAGATCAGTTTGGGCCGCGGGTACATGTTCTCAACCACGTACGTAAGATGCGGCATGAAGTCATCTGGCTCGCTGAGCGTAAGGCCGATGACGCTTGCGCCCGCGAGGGTCAAACCGTAGATGTGCGGCGGAAAGGCCGGGGTGGGCACGACCGCGGTGTCGCCGGGGCCGAGCAGCGCGAGCGCGAGGTGGCTCAGCCCCTCCTTGGAGCCGATGGTGCAGATGACCTCGGTCTCTGGGTCGACGTGCACGCCGTGGAGTTCTTCGTATTTCTTGGCGACTTCACGCTTGAGGTTGAAGATGCCCGTCGCCTCAGAATAGCGGTGGTTGCGCGGGTCGCGGACCGCGTCGCACAGCTTGTCAATGATCGGCTGGGGGGTGGCGTCGGTCGGGTTGCCCATGCCCAGATCGATGATGTCCCCGCCTGCGCGGCGTTTCTCGTACTTGAGCGCGTTCAGCTTGCCGAAGAGATAAGGCGGCAAGCGCTTGAGGCGATCGGCGACTTCGACGGTGATCATAGAAGGATGGCCCGCAGGAGCATCAGTCTTTGGGGATAGGGATCGGGCCGGGCAGTTTCGGCTTGGGAAGCATCTGCCTTACGTCGGACCGTTGGAGCAGGTCCACGTACCAGGTGCGCAGGTAATCTCGCCCCTTCTCCTCGCGCACGGCGGCCATGAGTTCGTCCTTGACTTCTCGCAACGGCTTCTTGGGGGTGGCGCGGATACTCTCGATCTTGAGGATGTGGTAGCCGTAGCGCGACCTGGCGATGTCGCTGATGTCCCCGCGGCGCAGGCCCTTGCACACGGCCCAGAGCGCGCCGTCTGCGGGGCGGATGGGCGTGGACATGCGCCCGCCGGCCGCGCCGGACTTGCGGTCGATGGAAAGGTCTTTGGCCAGCCGCTCGAAGTCGGCGCCCATCTGGAGTTTGCGCCGCACCTCTTGCGCATCCCGGCGGGTTCTCACCACGATCTGCTTCGCCACGATGCGCGGGCCGTATTGCTCGTCGTACCTCTTCTGCAGGTCTTCATCCGTGACCTTCACGTTGGCCTCGATAAGCTTGACCGCCTTCAGGACTGCTTCGGTTTCTTCGTAGATGTCAGGGCTCAAGGAAGCCGCGATGCGTTTGCGGGCAGCCTGAAGTGACAAGTTCTTTGTCGCGAGGAAACGCTTGAAGTCTTCCATATTCTCATATCCAGCTTGCTGCATTTGCAGCCCGAGCAACTCGTCGATACGGTCCCTGATGCCCTGTTGAATATCCGCCTGGGTAATCTTGATGCCCGCCTTCGCTGCCTCTTGGTCGATAAGCTTGCGCTTCACGAGCACATCGAGCGCCCGGTGGCCAGAAACGCGAATCAGAGCCTCCGCAAGGTCGCCACGCGTAATCTTCTCGTTGTTGACGATCGCAACCACTTGGGTGTAGTCGATCGGAGCGCGTGACGTCGCACTGGCCCCAGACAGCAGCGGCACAGGCAAAAGGGCTGTCGCTAGCAAAACTGCCTTGGCGGAGCGTTTGACTCTCATAGCGTCACCGATAAGCGGGCAGGAAGGATGGCGAAGACACGGGCAACGGCTGTTCTCCCGCAGGCCTCCCGGACCAACACAGAGCCGAAGATGCTGTTGGATGGGGGCCGCAGGGAATGAACAGTGTAACGGGCGTGACGTAATTCCGCTTCGCCCCGTCATCGCCTGCGCGGGCAGTATAGCAGCGCGACTGAGGGGTTGTCAACGCCGTTCGGTCGGCGCCCATCCCGGTCCACGAGGCACGCGGCCAACCCGAAAACGTGAACG
Source organism: Planctomycetota bacterium (assembly GCA_024278415.1). Next base: position 9,971 of record JAJRTI010000211.1, read on the forward strand.
GCTTTGACCCGCCCGCTGTGGCTGATAGAATCTCGTGCCTGGCTCATGACGTTCCGCACTATCGCAAGGAAGACTCGATGACACTGAAACCTCCTGCTAATGGTTGGCGTTCCGAAGATTGGCTTGCGACCATGCGGTCGGCGCTCATGCAGATCGAGATCGGAGACCGCGGCCGCATGCCGGAAGGCCCAGAGGAGTCCCTGCTCGAGTATCTTGGCCGTGTAGGCCCTACGGTCAACAGCATCGCCCCGCTCGCGCTGATCTATGAGTTTCGCAAGCTGTACGGCGCGGGAGTTGCCCGGGCGTACCGGCACTTGCTGCGGTTCCAGGAGGCGGTTGAGCACTTCCAGGAACGCTACGGACATGGCCCTGTGCACATCCTGCGCGCTCCGGCGCGGATCAATATCATTGGGGAGCACGTGGACTACGTATCGTACATTCCGACCGAGGTGTTGGCGTTCGGCAGCCGGCAGCACGACATGCTGATGCTGTTCCGGCCGCGTGACGATGGCATGGTGAACGCGGCGACAAGCCTTCAGAATGTCGAGCCGGCCCAGTTCGACTTATCTGAGTTCGAGGGACTTGCGGACGAGGGCAAGGATGCGGAGGATGCTTGGCTCGAACACCTCCAAAAGCTGGGAGTGCCAGAGAGGCATTGGATCAATTACGTGAAAGGCGCGGTGGGGTACGCGGTCGTGCGCTTCCCAGGCCGGGTGCAACGGGGCTTTGACTTCTTCGTCGACTCGACGATCCCCGCGGCCGGCGGCGCGTCGTCGTCGAGTGCGCTGTGTGTGCTCGCGGGTGCGGCGACCCGGATGGCGAACGGCATCTCGTTCACGCTCGAAGAATTGGCGGACGACTCGTCCCGAGCCGAGTGGTACATCGGGACCCGCGGCGGGAAGATGGACCACACGGTGATCTGCCTCGGCGACCGCCAGGCCGCGATCAACATCCATTTCCAGCCCTTCCACGTGCAGACCGTGCCGCTGCACCGTTACCGCTTCCGCTGGGTCACCTTCTACGCGCACGAGGCGGACAAGTCGGGTGCGGTCATGCGAGAGTACAACGAGCGCGCGGCAACTTCGTGCGTGCTGATCCCGGCGCTGCTCGATCGGTGTTTCGAGCAGAACCGGGAGCTGGGCCGGCGGTGGGCCGACGCGCTTCGGCGGTTGGACGAGAACTACGATGACAGCGCCGCGCTCGATGAGCTTGAGGAGGTCATCGAAGTGCTGCCGGCCGAGATCCGATTGAAACAAGTGCAGGAGCACATGCCTGCCCAATACCAGCAACTGGCCGCGCGCTACCCCATGCTCGTGGAGCAAGAAGAACAGGGCCAGGTCGTGTTCAAGATCCGATCCCGCGCGATGCACCACATTGGCGAGGTGCGCCGCGTGCGGGAGACGGTGCAGCTCGCACAGCAGCTCTTCTCGTCGGGACAGCCTGAGGAGCCGGAGAAAATCGAGCCCGGCCTTCGCCACATCGGGGAGCTGATGGCGGAGACGCACAAGAGCATGGACCAGCTTTACGAACTATGCACGCCTGACGTGCAAGAGTTGATCGAGACGGTGCTATCCGTGCCCGGCGTGTACGGCGCAAGGCTCATGGGCGGCGGCTTCGGCGGCAACGTGCTCACGCTGACGCAGAAGGACACCGTGGACCGGCTGCTGGAGGTCGTGCAGGATCGCTACTACGCGCCGCGTGACCGGGACTGGGCGGAAGAGGACGCGGTCATGATCTCCACGCCTGGCCGGGGGCTCTACGCGTTCGACGGCCAGGAGCTACTGCGGCAAGTTATCCTCACTGGCACGACCGCGTGGTGGAAGTGGCCATCGAACCAGGATTGCGTGCTGTGCGCCGCGCGGAGACTGGTGGGTGTGCTGCACGAGCATGACTTCAGGCCGACCGCGCCGATCCGGCCCATTCTGGTCGCCGGGGGCACGGGCCACGCCAATGCTGACGATGCGGCCCAGATTCCGAAGCCGCTTGTCGAGATCGGAGGCGACGCCTGCTTCTTGCGGGTCTTGCGCACGTTCGAGCGGCTGCCTTTCGAGGTGGAGCCACCCATTGTTGTGGTGAGCCCAGACACAGAGGCCGCGATCCGGGGGTGCTTGGGCGACGCGTTCCGCGGCGAGATCGTTGTGCAGGAGGAGGCGCTTGGGACCGGCCATGCGGTGTTGCAAGCCGCGGAGGCCCTTGGTGAATTCGATGGCATCGCCGCGGTGGTGTGGGGAGTTCAGCCGTTGATCCAGGCGCCAACGATCCTCCGCTCGGTGATGGTGCACCAGGCCCTTGGCAACCCCATGATGTCGTTCCCCACCGCGGTCACGGAGCACCCGTACGCGCCTATCGACCGGGACGCGTCGGGCCACGTCATCGCGTCGAGCGAGACCTTCTTGGAGGGTGCGCGCGTGCGGGCAGTCGGCGAGACCAACATCGGGCTGTTTCTGCTCGATGCCCAGCGCATGGTCGAGACCTTGCGCGGAGTGCACGACGAAGCATGGGATCCAGCGTCCGGCCAGTATGCGCGGCCCCGCGGCGAGTTGGGCTTCCCTAACGAGATGGTGCGCGCACTGTCCAAGCACGAAGGCGCGATTGTCGCGGTGCCGCTGGCAAACGAATACGAGCCGCTTGGCATTCGCACCATGGACGACGTGGCCAAGGCCGAAAGTATTCTCGCATCGGAGAAGGGCTGTGATTGAGGCCGCAGCTTTGGCCAGGAGTTTCCCCATGCGCCCGCCTCTAGTGCTCACGTCAGTGAGCCCTCTGACGCACATGCACCCTGGCGGAGGCTCACTGACGTGAGCACTAGAGGCGCAGCCGCGCGGCACGAGTTTCCCCAGAATTTCCACCCGTCCTATCGCAAGCATGGCGTCACCGGTCCCTTGCAACGATTGTCATGTACACGGGGCCGTGCGGGACGCGCGGGGCGTTTGTAGTAGGGCGATTCATCGCCGGTTTTTCAGCGTTACCGACGGGCCATGAATGGCCGTACTACAAGGCAGCGGCGCCTGCCGCTCGGATCCGCAAATCTCATGGGGAAACTCCTGGCGCGCGGGTGTTGACGCCCCAACTCTCACGGCAGGAACACGTCTTTCAATCCCGCTTGTCCTAAGTGGTGTCCGTCGCGAAATGCCCCGCGGCGGGCGCTTGTAGCGCGCTCGTAAGAGCGTCTCTGGCCGGCAAATGCAGGAAACCACAGAACGGAACGCGCTGACGTGCGTGCTACCAGCGGGCTCCGTGGATTTCGCGACAGAGACTAAGTAGCTCAGCCGCATTGCACTCCGGGAATCAAGGCGCCATGTCTGGGGAAAGTCTTGAGGATTTCGGCGGATTGACAGCCTAAGCCTGGGCTGAGAAACTCTCGAAATCCCATGCCATGGTGAGCCGTTCTGCCTGGGATTGCGCGTGGTCAGACTTCGCGTTGGGGTTGCCCTCGCCTACGCTTTTGTCCGGGGGGGGCGGCCTGAGCCGTCTCGATCCTATGACCGAGTGGTGTGGCCCGTGCGGCCGGTGCGCGAAGTCGCGGTGGGTCCGATGCACACCGTTCCTGCCGGATGAGTCGTCCACCTGCATGGGTCGTCGCGGTGTGGGACTGGTCCGGCGCCGGCCATGGGCATGGCCTATTCGGCCGAGCAAGGCTGGCGCAATGCCTTCCTGAGCGGCTCAACGCGCGTGCTCGACCTGTTGTTCAATGTTCGTCCTCATGCGCGTCTGTTTCCGGAGGATGTTGTGTGAGACTGCTGGGAGAGAAAGGAAGGCATCAGCCGCTATGCTTCACGTGTTGACATACATAGCCGTGTTGGTCTTCGTGCTTGCGGTGGCCGTTCGCGCGATCTGGCTTTTGAGGATGCCGATGCATCTGCGGTGGGAGTTGTACCCCGTGCCCCACGAAGGGGGCGCGCGCGCCCGATACGGCGGCTCCTACTTTGAAGAGCCCGAATGGTGGACCCAGCCGCGGCGCTCGTCGTTCTTCAGCATGCTGCGTTACATGCTGCCGGAGATGCTTTTCCTCAAGGCGCTATGGGACGAGAACCGGAAGATGTGGTACCGCTCTGCGCCGTTCCACTGGGGGCTCTACTCGCTTGCAGGGCTCGCGGTGTTGCTGATCTTGGGAGCGCTGGCACAGATGGCGGGCGTCACGATCGCGGCGAATGCCTCTGCGGCGGGCGCCGCGATCCACTACCTCACGATCATCCTGGGCGTAGCCAGCATCACGCTTGGTGTGTTGGGCTCGGCGGGCCTGCTGCTCATGCGGCTGACCGATGAGAAGCTTTCGGATTTCACCGCGCCGCGGGAGATTTTCAACTTGGCTTTCATTCTAACGGCTTTCGTCTGTCTGGGCTTGGCCTTCGTGGCTGCGGACCGGTCGTACTCGATTCTGCGCGGGTACGTGCAGGGCCTCATCACTTTCGACTTGTCGAGCGTAGGCTCTGGGTGGGTCGCCACGGAGATCGTGGTGCTGTCGGTGCTGCTGGCGTATATTCCGCTGACGCATATGTCCCACTTCTTCGTCAAGTGGTTCACGTACCACGAGGTGCGTTGGGAAGACACGCCCAACAGGGTGGGAAGCAAGATCGAGCGGCACATTCAAGACGCGCTTGAGTTGCCCGTGAGTTGGTCGGCGCCACACATCAAGGGCGACGGCCGCAAGACGTGGGCCCAAGCCGCAACGGAGGACATCACCAAGTGAGCAATAGATTGCGTATCGAAGATGTGAGTAAGGCTTCTGAGCAACTGACGCACGTCGAGAACGCGGACCTGATCCCGCTTCTGGGGCCGGCTGGAGAACCCGATGCCATGCCTGAGATCGAGCCGCTCTCGCAGGAGGTGAAGGATCGTATCGAGGCGACGCTCGACGACGCGGCCGTGCTGGCGATTCCCAAGCCTGCCACACCGGAGGAAGAGCAGGAACTAGTCAACAAGTTCCTCGATGGGCTTCGGAAGCTATTCTCCAAGACGGACAACTGGACGTTCTTGCAGCCGTTTGTGCTCGCGATGGAGCACTGTGCGAAGTGCCAGACCTGCTCGGAGGCTTGCCACATTTATGAGGCGAGCGGCAAGAACGATCTGTATCGCCCCACGTACCGGTCCGAGATTCTGCGCCGCATCTACAACAAATACATCAAACCCGGCGGCAAGATTCTGGGCCGTTGGAAGCACGGCGACATCGACCTGAACTGGCGCACCATCGCCCGGCTGGCCGAGTTGTCCTATCGGTGCAACCTGTGCCGGCGATGCGCGCAGACCTGTCCGATTGGGTTGGACAACGCTTTGATCACTCGAGAGATTCGCAAGCTGCTGAGCCAGGAGATGGGCATTGCGCCCAGCGAATTGCACGAGAAGGGGTCCATGGTTCAGTTGAAGGTCGGATCCTCCACGGGCATGACCCCCTTGGTCGTTCGGGACAACATGGAGTTCATCGACGATGAGATGTCGGAGCTGACGGGCCTCGACGTGAAGACGCCGATGGACAAAGAGGGCGCGGACGTGCTGCTGATCCACAACGCGGGCGAGATCCTCGCGTGGCCGGAAAACGCGGGCGCATTCGCCATCCTCCTCAACGCGGCGGGCATCAACTGGACCATGTCCAGCGAAGTCATGGCCTACGACAACATCAATTATGGGCTGTTCTACGACGACGTGCAGTTTGCCCGGGTCGTGGTGCGCCACGCGCAGGCGGCCAAGAAACTCGGTGTGAAGAAGATCGTCATTGGCGAATGCGGCCACGCGCACAAGGCGTTCATGGTGACCGCGGACCGCGTGCTCACGGGCGAGCTGAACATCCCGCGGGAAAGCGCGTTCACCTTGCTCGAGCAGATCGTGTTCAGCGGCAAGATCAACTTCGACCCCTCGAAGAATGACTTCCCCGTGACGTTGCACGACCCCTGCAACGTGGTGCGCAGCATGGGCATTGTCGAGCCGCAGCGCAAGATTCTGCGTCACCTGTGCCCCAAGTTCCGCGAAATGACGCCGCACGGTGTGGAGAACTACTGCTGCGGCGGCGGCAGCGGGTTCGCGATCATATCCGGCAACAATTTCGATCAGTGGCGGTATCGTGTTTCGGGACGCAAGAAGACCCAGCAGATACTCGAAGCGTTTGCGGACGATCTAAGTCCAGAGACCAAGAAGTACGCGTGCGCGCCGTGCAGCAACTGCAAAGGCCAGTTCCGCGACATGTTCAACTACTACGACCTGTGGGAGAAGTGTGGCATCATGTACGGCGGGTTGGTGGAACTCATCGTCAACGCCATGACTGACATTCAGGGCGATTTCATTGAGTGGGAGTGGCACTAAGAGCGCTTGACAAGACAACTCGACCGATTGGAGAAAGACAGGATGCCAGAGCACCCGCGCAAGATTCTTGTGGTTGATGACGAGCCGGACACGCTGACGTACCTGACCTCGTTGCTTGAGGACAGCGGGTTCGAGGTCTTGGCGGCTTCGAACGGGAAGGAAGGCATGGAACTCGCCAGGAGCGAACACCCGGACCTGATATCGCTCGACATCACGATGCCGGAGGAGACCGGCGTGCGGATGATACGGGCGCTCCACGACGACCCGGGCACGAAGGGCATCCCCGTGGTTTTGGTGACGGGGATTGAGGCCAACTTCAAGCGCTTCATCAACAGGCAGAAACTGGTTCCCGCGCCTGCCGCGTACTTTGAGAAGCCGATCGACAGGGAGGAATACGTGGCCGAGATAAAGAGGATTCTCGGGCAATCTTGACCCAAGGAGCGCACGATCCTATCGGAGGCTTCCAACGAATTCAGAGAGACAACGAATGGGTCTTGGGGACACTTGTGAGCCGTACTGGCGCCTTCGCGATCCGCATGTGGCGCGTTTGCCACCAGACCATCGCTTCGCGGTCACTCTGAGCGCTTTGGCTTAGCTCAGGACAGGGTACGCGAAGAGTCTCCCCCCGAGCCTGAAGATTCTTCGCTTCGCTCAGAATGACAGTCTGTTCTACTATGTCCCAAGATATCGAGCTTTGTTTTGTGCCACGTAGGTTTCAACGCCAACGGCGTTGTGTCTTAAAGCCCAGGGTTGCGCACGTAGTGGGCAACCCTGGGAGGAGGGCCCCATGCCCAACCAACCCCGAATGGGGTTGCGTCCGTTCCGTCCATCCGGAGCAAACCGACGCAACGCCGTTGGCGTTGGATGCCGGGCGCGCGGCCCCAGGGTTGCGGGCTTCGCCCACAACCCTGGGCTTTAGGACGGAATCCCTGTCGGGATTCATATGCGATCGAAGGTTGCCTGGACCGGAGTGGAGGCCACCAGACCGTTGCTTCGCTTCAATGAGCAGCGTGTGACGTTCTGGATACGCTTGAATTGCGGTCTCGCCCCATGGGCCGCGGCGCACCCAAGAACCCAATCTGCATTCGTTGTCTATCTGAATTCGTTGGGGGCATTCTGCATGGCTGGGCACCGCCCCTGCCCATGCAAGCCGGTAAGCGCCCGCTACGATGTCCGGCGGAGCGTCTGGAGGACTTGCTTGAGGGTCTCGACGGGCGCATCGTCGAGCATGCCCGCGATCTCCTCGCGCAGCGCCTGCGCATCCGCACCGGCCCAATCCCCCTCGCGGGCGGGAGACCCCACTAACCCAACCACGGTCTCGACATACTCCTGGAGCTTCACGGGCTTCTCGAGATGGGCGTCTGGGCGACGGGCTGTGTGCCCCTTGAACAACTCATCGAAATCCCCTTGGCCCAAGTCGTCCCGCGAGTGGGCGGTCACCACGACGACGGGCACGGGGTCCCAAGCAGGGTTCTCGCGGAGACGCCGGTAGAACCTGGCGCCGGATTCCCTGGGCATCACGAGGTCCAGCGACACACAGTCCGGGCGGTGCTTGTGCATCTTCACGAGAGCTTCGTGGCCGTTGGACGCGGTCACCACGTTGAACCCTGCGTCCTCCAACGCCATGCGAAGGGCAATCACGACGTCGGGTTCATCATCAGCGACCAGCACGGTCTTGCGGGATGGGTTCGTCATTGCACGTGTCCTTCTCGTTTGCGGAGAAGCTTCAAGCTTTCCATCAAGAGGGGCGATCTTCGTCCTGTGCAGGCAGATCCTCGGGTTTCCCATCCGCCAGGGCGGGCAGGCGGCGTCGAGGGAAAACCAGTCGGAATGCACTGCCTTGACCAGGCGTGTAATCGACGGTCATGTGGCCGCCGTGCTCGGATACGATCTTGCGCGTCTCCAGCAGGCCCAGCCCGGCGCCGCGGGTTCCTTTGGTCGTGAAGAAGGTGGTGAAGACCTTCTGCTTGACCTCGTAGTCCATGCCACAGCCATCGTCGAGAACCTCGAAAACCAGGTCGCCATCTTGCTCGCGGGTCTTGACCGATACGTGCCGTTCTGGCTTTTCGCTCATCTGACAGGCGTCGATCGCGTTGGAGACCAGATTGGTCAGGCAGGCGTGAATGCCCTCGGGGTCCATGGGCGCCACGGGGTCTCCGGGAGCCAAGTCTGATGTGAGCATGATGCCAGCCTGTCTGGCGCCATCTTCGTAGAGGGCGACGACATCGCGAGCGATCTGGTTGACGTTTACCATCTCGATGTGCGGGGTGCGGCCCTTTGAGAAGTTTAGGAAATCTCTCATGAAGCTCGAAATCTTCTCAATGTTTCTTTCGAGCATCTCCCAGCCCTGTTCGACCACTTTCTGATCCTGCCGACGCAAGCCCGAGCCCACCACGTACACGCCGCCTTCGAGACCCATGAGAATGTTCTTAACGCCATGCGCAATGCCGGCGACGGTCTGGCCCACGGCCGCGAGCCGCTCGGATTCGAGCAGCTCCCGCTCGAGTGTCCGAAGCTCAGTCACGTCCAAGGCGATCTCAATGACATGGCCGGAATCGCTGCCGTTGAGGGAGAAGGGCGAGGTGCTGACGATGTAGTCCACCCTCTCGCCCCTCTTGTCCACCCCTTCCTGTGGGGCACTGTGAACCTGTCCGTCGCGGAGAGTTCGCCTCGCTGGGCAGTCCTCGCATTCGCGCGGCTGGCGTTTGTACACCTCGTAGCAGCGCCGGCCGGACGGGTCGCCGAATGTCTCGCGGAACTTGCCATTTGCTTGCACGATCGTCAGGTTCTCGTCGAGCACCGCAATGTAGCAGGGCACCCCCTCGAACAAAACTTGGTTCTCGGGCTGAAGCCTCCTGGCCTCAGTCACGTCGGTGGATATCTCGATGACGTACGGCGTGTCGCCATCATCCGTCTTCATGGGCACGACGTGAACGAGATGGTGGATCTGCCGGCCGGAGTGGTCCGTTAGCACTTCGTCCCGCACCCGCACCTGGCCGTCAATAAACGTTTGCATAGCCGTGCAGCCGACACAAGGCTCCGCGCGCCTCTTGTAGACCTCGAAGCACTTTCGCCCCTGCCACTTGCCGAAGACCTCTTGAAAGTGCTGGTTCGCTCGCACGATCCGGTGGGATCGGTCAATCACAGTGACCGCGAAGGGCACGAGATCAAAGAGATGGGCATCGAGCCAGCCTTGTAGGTTGCACATCGTCATGGGCCGTTGCGTTCGTCGATCTGGAGTTGTCGTGCCCTCGAAGGAAGGGCCCCCATTGTGCGGCGAGGCAGCCGATTGGAGCCATGCTCCGCCCTCGCTGGCCCTGTGGCCGGGCATGATATCCAAAAGTACCGACAGGGGCAAGCCAAGGCGCGCGGGGCCCAACTTGTCCGCCGCCGCCTGGGCCACTACAATGGCGGCGAGCCGACGCGGGGATGGGGCCGCTGAGCCGGCCAGGGCTCGGGCTTTTGCGATACACTCGGCGCGCGCATCTGACAGAACTTGAGAGCATCCACGAATGACGGCTCCCAAACGACTTCTCTTCCGGCAGGTCTTGTGGGGCTCGGCCGCGCTTGTGGTGGGCGTGGGGGGGGCAGCGGCCATCGAGCCCTACTGCGGAGCGGGGGGGGCCGCGGCGATTCGGGCGGCGCGGGCCATCGCGAGCGTGCTCGTGGTGCTCTTCGTGCCGGGAGTGTTCCTCGTGCCATGGATCTGCCGGCGCGGGGCGACGACGTTGAGCGCGGCCCTCGGGTGGGCCTTCGCTGCCAATGTGGTGCTGCTGGTTGGCTTGACGTCGGTGGTGAAGTACGCGATCGGCCCGTTGAGCTTCGCCAACCTCTTCGCACCGATTGCGGTTCTCTCGCTGGTCGGTGGTGTGTGTGTTTATTGGCGCTGCTGGGACTGGGAGGTGGGGCAGGATTTCGCGGGGCTCGGCCGGTGGATCGCCGCGGGGGCGGCGGCGTTACTGGCGTTTGCTTGGCTCACGACCCAGCCCTTTTTGCCATCGGAGCACGACTACTTTTCCGACGCCAACGGCTGGCAGCAGCTCGCGGCGTGCATCGCTCCGCCCGTGGACTTGGCGCATCGCGGCGCGGCGTATGACGTCGTGGTGGGTGAGAAGACGCGCGATCCCCATGTGTATCGCTTCGTTCAGAATCGACTCGTCATTCGGTTCCGGAATGCCGGCCCGCGCTTGCCGTTGCGCATCACGGCGATCGTGCAGAACTTCGAGGAACAGGATGCCGCGGTCAAGTGTACTCTCGCCGGCGCGGCCGTTTGGTCGGGCCTTGCGCCGGGACGGTTCATCAGAGGCAAATACTGGGACAACCGCCAGTCCAACAACGTCCTGTTGTCCGAACGCGTCTATGTGCCGTCCGGCGAGAGCGATTTCGTTGTGACGCTGCGCTCGCGCGACGGTGGCGCCCTGCCGAAGGGCGGCCGAGTGCTTTGGCACGATCTGGCGAATCTGGATCGAGCCGGACTCTTGAAGCGATTCTCCAAGCGATTCGTCATCGCGAACACGGACGACGTTCGCCAGCATCTGAGCCTGGCGCGGAGCCTCATTGAATCCCTGATTCCCATCGACAACACGCGGCAGTACTACATCACGGATTGGCCGCTGCACTACTACCAGAACGCGTTCGCCCTCGTGCTTGGGGGTAACCGACTCGAGACGTTTTGGTGGGCCCATTGGGTGAAGCTGCTGTTGGTGCTGGCCATGTTGGTGCGCATCGGCTGCACCGGCGCGGATGGGTCGCTGGGTGCGGCGCGGACCACAAAGTTGTTGGTGACTTCCCTCGCCGCTTTAGCCCTCATGAACACCACCAAGGCGCTGCCGATCGGCGACTCTGCCGCGTAGCACGACAACACGGAGATGCTGCTCGTGGCCGCGATGGTGCTTTTCATGGTCCAGCGCCGCTGGCGGCTGTTCTTCGTGTGCGGGTGCTTGGCGAGTCTCACGCAGCACCCCACGATCCTGCTCGTGGGGCTGTTGATGGGGGCCGGCCTGCTGTGGAGCGAGGAGCGGCCGGCCATGGTCCGCTGCCTGGTGGGGTATGCCGGTTTCCTCGTGGTGTGCGGGCTGGTGCTGTTCGCTGTGGGGCACCTCGTGGGCGACTGGCCTCAATGGGAGTTTCGGCTGAGGCACGACGATTCCCGACGGTTCGACTTGCTCCGGGAGGCGTGGGCCATCCCGGCACTCACCGTGCCCTACATTCTCGAACGGGCATGGGCGTTTTGCGTGCTGCAACTGGCCATGGTGGGCTTCTTGCCTCTGGTGCTGCTGGCCGGCTGCCGCCGATTCTCCCTATGGCTTGTGATTGCCACCGCGCTCTATCTGTTGCCGGTGTGCGCGAGCACCATCCACCGCATCCACTACGTGTCGCTGCCCATCGTCACGCTCATGGCCGCGAGCTTGCCCGTGTTTGGCTCATGGCGGAAGAAGCGCCGAGTGGCCGTCGGCGTTCTCGCGCTCGTGGTCGGAGTGGGCTGCACTTTTCGACTGAGCACTGCGTCCCGCGACACGAGCTTCCGCTTCAGCGAGCAGGTGCTGTACGCGTCGGCTCCCCCTCCGGCCCTGGCCGCCGGCCTAATGGACTGGGCCAAGCGCTTGCAGCGCCATGGAAAGCTTCGGCCGGCGATCCAAGCCCTCAAGCGGGCCGCGCTTGAAAGCTACACCCACCGCGCACCCGCGTACGAGTGGATCGCGGCGCTCTACGACGAACAGGGCGACCCCGCGGCGGCTGGGCGATGGCGTGCGCGAGCGCGTGCACTCGGCGGCCCGTGAGGCTCCCCTACATGCGCAACACGGCCAAGAACATCTTGAGCCCCAGCCACCACTTGTAGAAGCTCTGACGCAGCAGCACGATCTCCTTGGCGTTCCGATACCAGACGACGGGGTTGAGATAGAACGCCATGAAAGCCCGCCTCAACAGCCGCTGCATCTTGTCCGCGCCCAGCAGGGGGTTGACGTACACGGGGTTCGAGGCATCCCAACAGTTGTAGTCATCGTAGGTCGCGTCGGCCCTGAGCCCGCCGTCTGCGATCGCGCTCTCCATCAACTTTGTTTTGGGAAATGGCGTGGGCAGATAGAACGTCGCCAGGTGGTTGCCCATGCGCCGGGCGAACTTGATCGTGTTGAGGACGTCCCGCTCGTCCTCGCCAGGCACGCCCAGGATATAGCTCGTGTACACGTAGAAACCGAGCCTCAGCGCCAGGCGGATGACCGCTTCGTTCTGCTCCACCGTGGTGCCCTTGTTCATCAGGTCGAGCGACTTCTGGTTCGCGGACTCGATCCCCATGAGCATGGTCCAGCATCCCGCGTCCTTCATGAGGCGAAGGATGTCTTCGTTGACTGTATCGACCCGGGCGTTGCAGGCCCAAGGCAAAGCCAAGCCCGACTCCGCGTATGCCTGGCAAAACTGCCGCAGCCATGTGTGATTGGCCGTGAACGTGGAGTCCAAGAAGATGAGGCCCTTCGCGCCGTACTCGTCTCTGAGCAGCGTGATTTCCTCGAGCACACGCTCGACCGGCTTGAAGCGCAGGCGCCTCCCCATGGTCGCAGTGGCGTTGCAGAAGGAGCACTTGAATGGGCATCCCCGCGAGGCCAAGATCGTGTACGTGGGGTAGACCTTGGTGTAGGAGATCCTGGCCACGTACTTCCGCATGGGGAAGATCGAGTACAGAGGGATGGGCAGCTCCTGCTCGGATAGGCGCGTCGCGTCGCTGGGCGCGTTGGCCACGACGCGGCCGTCCACGCGGCACGCGATGCCTCCGATGCTCGGGATGGCCTCGCGGTCGCCGCGGCTCAGGCAGTCGATCAGCCGAAGGAAGGGCCGTTCCCCATCGCCCATCACCAAGTAATCGACCGCGTCGGACGTGTCGAGCGTCTCCTCCGGGAGCAACGTGGCGTGGACCCCGCCCAGCACAGTGGCGATGTGGGGGAACCTCGACTTGATGAGTTGGCAGGTGCGGATGCAGTAGCTGACTTGGAGCGTCGTTGCGCTCATGCCGATCACGCCGAAGTCGTGCTCCCCCAGAAAGCGCAGATACGCGTCCCGCGTCATGCCCTCGATCGATGGTTCGAGATACGCGACTTCGTAGCCCCGCTCATGGATGTACGCGGCCACGCTGGCCATGCCGCAGGGAAAGGTGTTGTTGCCGATGCCCGCCGTGAACTTCCCGTAGGTCACCTCTCTGGGAATGAACGGCTCTTGAAAGAGAATCTTGACTCGCTTCATGGGCTCGGCGCGACGCGGCAGTTCGGGAAGCTGGGGCAAGGGCAAGAGGGAATGCTGGGCGAAGTGTAGCCGCGGCAACTCCACGCGTCAAGGAGCGCGGGGGATACGCAGTTGGGCGGTTCCGGTGTCGCAAGAGAAGGTCCGAGAGGGCTGGCAACGGAATTTGACGGCAACGGAATCAGAAAGGCTTATGAGTGATCACAACTGTCATTCGTGGACCTTCTGAATTCGTAACACTTCGGCCGAGGTAACACTTCAGCCGATTGCAACAGCCGTTGGCCCCATGAACGTGCGCGAGTTCAATGGACAGCGTTTCCGCTTGACGCAACGCTGTTTGGAAGCCCAACGGGCTTCCGGCTTCTAGCCCAGGGTTGCGGCCGCAGGCC
>JAJRTI010000212.1 GCA_024278415.1 Planctomycetota bacterium
CGGCCTGCGGCCGCAACCCTGGGCTAGAAGCCGGAAGCCCGTTGGGCTTCCAAACAGCGTTGCGTCAAGCGGAAACGCTGTCCATTGAACTCGCGCACGTTCATGGGGCCAACGGCTGTTGCAATCGGCTGAAGTGTTACATTGCTTCTTTAGGCCTGTTTTCGATAATGCCTTTCCCGAGCATCGACAGGACTTGCGCGGAGTTCGCACCACAAGGATGAACGAACGAACCGACATGCAGGCAGAACGCAAACGGATACTGCCGCTTCTCGCGGTCGTGGCGATCGCACTGGCCGTGCGTGCGTATGCCGCCCACGCGTCCCCGTGCGTCTCCAAGGACGCGCTCTGGTTCGTCACAGGCGCGCAGGCCATCGAAGACGGCCAGATGTCCGCTTGGCTGGGCCAAGACCAGCATCCACTCTACGCGGCATGTGTATGGCTTTTTGGCCAACTTTGCGGCGATTGGATACGTGGCGGCCTCGTATTCAATGTGCTGATGGGCGCCCTCGCCATCACCCCCGCTTACCTCCTGGCGCGAGCGCTCTTTGGCCGGCGAGCGGCCCTGTGTGCGGCCTTCTTTCTGGCGATCCACTCGTACGCGGTCCGGTATTCTGCGGATGTCTTGTCCGAACCGACTTACCTCTTCCTTTTCCTATGCGCGGTTTTGTTTGGCCTCAGCGGCCTCCAGCGCGAAGACGTCCGGCTCTTAGCCCTCTGCGGAGCCGCGTCCGCTTTGGCGTACCTCACCCGCCCCGAAGGCTTGGGCGTGGTCTTGGTCACCGCGTGCTGGGCCGGCGTCGACCGGGCCAGCCAGTGGCGTTCGAACGCATGGCCGAAGCTGGGGCGGCTCGCAATCTTGCTGGGTGCGTTCGCCCTGGTCGCGGCTCCGTACATGATCGAAATCGGAGGCCTGACCCGAAAGAAGCATGTGGGTGAGGTTCTGCGGTTCCAACGCACTCAAGCGCCGCAGGCCGACACGTCGGTTCCTGGGTTCTCGCAGACGGAGTTGATCGTCAACGGTCCGGCCGCGGCCGTGGCGAAGCAGCGCACCGGCATTTCGTACTACGTCGTCTGCGCGTACAAGCTCCTCGGCAGGCTGGTGTCCGCGTGCCGGCACGTGTTCATTCCTTTTGTCTTGCTCGGTCTATTGTGTCGAGGCGAGCCATCGCGAAATCGGCGCGGCGAACTCTACATCGGGTCACTCGTGCTGGCGTATCTGCTGCTGCTGTACGGCTTGAAGACATCGTCCCAGTACGTGGCCCGTCGCCACACGTTCCCCATCGCCGTTCTGCTGCTGCTGTGGTCGGGGCCTGGCGTGCTGGTGGCGGCTCGCTGGTTGGCCCGCTGGCGGCCGCTTCGGCCCCGATCGCGCGCGGTGTTGCCATGGCTCTTGGCCCTGATGGCGGTGGTGCAGGGCGTGAGGATCGCCAAACCTGAGCATAGGGACAAAGTGGGTGAAGCCGAGGCGGGGCTCTGGATTCGAGCCCATACCCGAGGCCGGCCGCGGGTGATCACGCTCGAACTTTCGCGCGTGGCCTGCTATGCTTACAGCCCTAATCTGGAGCTGCACAAGGCGTTCTCCGAGAGAGCGGCGAACGGCCCCCCCGTGAAGAACCCCAAGCGGGTCAGCTACTGGGGGATTCTCGATTACGCGTGCCGAATTCGCGCCACGCACGTGGTGGTCGACGAGGACCGAATCCGCCGCCTCGTGCCCGGCTTCATGGCGGACGTGGAGCGGGCTTGTGCCGCCTCCAAGCTGCCACGATTGATCTTGTGCCGCCGCTTCAAGAGATCCCCCCGTGATGCCTCGCCTTCGATCTTGATCTACAGGGTTGTCACGAGGCCGGAAAAGCAATAGCTCCTTAGCGCAAATCTCGCGACAACATGTTGTCGATGTGTGCGGCGCGAGGCGCCCTACTACGAGCGACCTGACGGCGGCGTAGCCGCCCCTTCTCACAGGCAAGTCTGCGAGAACGCGTAGGCTGTTATCGCCCGCAAGAGTGAAAGACATTTGCGTCTTGGCCCTTGGAACTTGTTTGCGGCTCACCCAGGCCTCCGCACGGCATGTCCGTGCGGAGCCACGATTGGGAGCCAGATAGGGCCGACTGTCTTCCCCTTCCCCTTGCCTTTCCGCTCGGCAAGCCGAGCGGAAAGGCAAGGGGAAGGGGAAGTAGCTTGAGGGCGTTCATCTGGCCTCCAATCGTCGCTCCGCAGGGGCATGCCCTGCGGCGGCGCAGCCACCCCTTTTTCACAGTTCGGAGCGGAACGCCTTCGCGTTCCGGCGGACGGCGAGGGCCTTCCGCTCCTGGGTTGCGGGCGAAGCCCGCTTTGTGATTGGAGACTCGTCTTGCAGGACCAAGCAAGTTGTGCCGCAGTTGCGGAAGGCTCAAGTTCAGAAGACAACGGCCGTTCACTGAGCGTGCTCGCGCTGGCCATGATCCTGCTGTTTGTGGCCTGCCAAGTGCCGGACCTTTGGCGAATTCCCACTCTCAAAGGCGACTCAACGCTATACATCCAATCCGCGCATACCATGATCGAGTCTGGCGACTGGATGACGCCGCGCTATGAGTCCGGCGCGATCCGGCTCCAGAAGCCGATCCTCACGTACTGGTTGGTGGGCGGGTCTATGCGCCTGTTTGGGCCGGGGCATGGGCTCGCGCCGATGCGTCTGCCGTCGCTGCTCACGGCCTTGGCGACTTTGGGGTTTGTCTTTGGCCTGGGCCAGGTGCTCTTGAAGGACCGCCTGGCCGCGCTCTTGGCGACAGCGGCTCACGCATCGACAGAGGTCGTGTACAGCAATGCGCATCAGGCGCGCACAGATTCGATTCTCGCCTTCTTTGTTGTGGGGTCCATGTATTTCTTCGCGCGGCTCATTTTCGAGCCTGGCCACGAGCGGCGAGACGCGATCCTGGCTTACAGCGCGGCCGCGGGGGCACTACTCACGAAAGGCATGGCGGCTTTCGCATTCGGGTTGCTGCCGGTCGCGGTGTTCCTTGCGATCTGCTGGAAGCGGACAGGGTCGGTGCGCTGGCGCGCGGTCGCCTCGCCGTGGGGGCTGGCGGCCATGGTGCTCATCGCGGGGCCGTGGTACGGCCTCACGCTCGCACACCATGGCCGCGCGTTCGTCTCGACGTTCCTGTTCGACCAGATTGGGGACAACGTGGCCAAGCCGAAGTGGTATCTGTTGGCGAATCTGCTGGACTACCCGTGGCTGCTCTTCCGAAGCTGTTTCCCCTGGGGGTTGGTTGCGGTTTTTGGCTTGGTGGCCGACGATGCCCGAGTGCGCCGCGTGGTCAAAGAGCGGGGCGCGCAGTGGGCGTTTCTGCTCACGTGGATTGGCTGTTTGTCTTTCATACTCATGTGCTCAGGCTCGACGCGCATGCGTTACACCTTGCCGGCGTTGCCGCCGGTGTCGCTGCTTGCCGGTCTGCTTTTGGCCCAGATAGCGAGATCGGCCCAACGGCCGAAGGGCGTGACTTGGGCGCTCCATGGGCTGACCTTGGGCGCGGTGCTCACGGGCGCCGGCTTGCTGGCCCACGTGGCTGTGCAGCGCGTGGCCGGCAGCGGCATCGACGCGATCGAAGTGGCCGCCGCCCTGGTGCTGATCGGCTGCGGCGTGGCCATGTTCATGCTCAATCGCCGCGGCTTGGTGGCGCACGCCGCTCTCTGCGCGGGAGCATGGATGGTGTTGCTGATGGCGTCGATCAACGCCTTCCTCTCCCCGGCGGCGCCGCTACAGATCGCGGCGGAATTGGTGCGGGAGGTTCTTGTTTCACAACCCCAGGACGTCCGCCTCGCCACGGCCGGGCTGACCAAGCAGGTTCGCACCATCGTGCTCGTGTTATCCGGCCGCCGTGTCACGGAATGGACGGATTCGGGCGAGCGGGCTGAGCAGATGAAGTTCCTGCGGAAACTGGGGAGCCAGGCGGGCCGGAGCCTCGTGCTGATCGACGGCAAGCTTTATTCGGCGCTGCCCGATGATGTTCGGCAGCAGTGGAGCGTCCTTGGGAAGCGGTCCGGCATTCGCAAGCTAAAACTCAAGCGATGGCTTCGCAAGGAGCCGAGAACCCTCAAGTCCTTGCTTGACTCAAACAGAATCACCATATACGCTCTCTACCACGAAAAGTTCCCTCGCGCGGTGAGCGAGGCCTCCTTCGGCGGTTCCGCCGCGGCGGCCCCAGACCGACGGCAGCCGTGAGCGCACAGCCAGGCTGTTCCAGCCCAAGTCGGAACATAGCGATCGTTCTTGGGCTTCGCGATGAAGGAACTTTCATGTCCGCTTCATGGAGCCTTCAGGGCTCCTTTGGCATCATGTGTCGCCGGCCATGCCGGTCTTGGACCGGCGGCGGGCAACCGGTGGCCCTCCTTCAACACGAGACGATTCAGAGAACCCCAGATGAACGTGGTTCACGGACAACAGGTGCTTGTGACAGGCGGCGCGGGCTTCATCGGCAGCCACCTCGTCGATTGGGCCCTGGGCCAGGGTGCCCAACGCGTGGTGGCGCTGGACAATCTTGTCGCGGGCCGGCTGGAGTTCCTGCGGCATCTGGACGATGAGCCTCGGTTCGAGTTTGTGGAGGGCGACGTGCGGGACACGGACCTCGTGGCCTCACTCGTGCGCAGCAGCGACTTCGTCTTCCATGAGGCCGCGGCCAAGTTGGTCGTGTCGCGCGAGAGCCCCCGCACAGACATGGAGACCAACATCGCCGGAACGCTAAACGTGTTAGAGGCGGCGAAGGGGTCGGACGTGCGCATCGTGCACGCGTCCACAGGCTCGGTCTTGGGCAGTTGCGACCGGCCCATGCGGGAGGACCACCCGGGCAAGCCCACCACGCTCTACGGGATCAGCAAGTCCGCCGCGGAAAACTACTGCCTCTTCTATGCCCGGGAGTTCGGCGTGCGCGTGACCGTGCTGCGGTACTTCCACGTGTTCGGCCCTCGGCAAGCGTTCGATGGCGAGGCCGGCGTGGTCAGCATCTTCTTGGGCCGCGTACTTTCCGGCAAACCGCCCGTCATCTTGGGCACAGGCGAACAAATCCGCTGCTTCACGTATGTGGCCGACGACGTGCGCGCCAACGAGTTGGTGGTTAGCAACGACGAGACCATCGGCCATGTGTACAACGCGGCGTCGCACAACCGCGTGTCCGTCACGCAACTGGCCCACACGATCATCGACCGCTATGGCCCGCCTGGCATGGCCCCCGAGTACGGCCCGGCTCGGCCAGGCGAAAACCTCAAGCCCATTCCCGACACCTCGAAGATCGAAGCGCTCGGCTTTCGCGAAGCCACGACCTTCGACGAAGGCTTGGATCGTACGCGCCAGTGGGTCGAGGAGACCTTGCGAGCAGGAGCCGCCGTATCATGAAAGTGTCCATCGTTGTCCCCGCGTATAACGAAGAAGAAAACCTGCCCCTGTTGATACCGCAGATCGATGGTGTCATGTCTGGGCGCGACGAGGACTATGAGATCCTCGTGATCAACGACGGCAGCACGGACGGCACGGGCCGCGTGCTGCGGGAGTTGGTCGGGCAATTCCCCGCGTTGCGCGTGGTCGAGTTCGCCCAGAACGCCGGCGAAAGCGCGGGCTGGCACGCGGGGTTCCGGCTCGCGACTGGCGACGTGGTGGTCACCATGGATGCGGACCTCCAGAACGACCCCGAAGACATCCCGGTCCTGCTTGCGGGGCTCGAGAACGCGGACTGCGTGTCTGGAGTGCGGCAGAAACGGGACGATAGTTTCGTGCGTCGCATCTCGTCGCGCATCGCCAACTTCGTGCGGAACTGCTTCACGCACGATCACACCACAGACGTGGGCTGCTCGCTGCGCGCGGTGCGGCGCGAATTCATCGCGGACCTGCCGTTCTTCAATCACATGCACCGGTTCTTGACCGCGCTGGTTCAGTTGGAGGGGGCGCGGTGTGTTGAAGTGCCCGTGCGCCACCACCCGCGCGTGCACGGCCAATCGAAGTACGGCACGTGGGGCCGGCTCTGCGAGGGCATCGTCGACCTGTTGGCGGTGCGATGGATGATGAAGCGCTGGATTCGGTATGAGATCGGGTGGGACTCGGCGCAGGAGAAAGCTCCCGCCTCGGGCGGCCCCCGCCAGTAGCGCTGCTCGCCCCTACCCACGGAACAGACCCATGCCAACAGCCGATCCCGCGCTCTTTAGCTTCGCCATCATGGGCAACGAGGTCCACGTGACCCTGTGGACGCTCTTCGGCCTCATCATGGGCAACGCGCTCTTCACGTCGCGCGTGTTGGTCCAGTGGATCCTCAGCGAACGGCATGGGCGATCCGTGACGCCCAAATCATTCTGGTGGCTGAGCCTGGTCGCCACCGTGGCCATGATCGCGTACGGGTTCCACCGGATGGAAGTGCCGTTTATTCTGGGGTACGCCGTCAATCTCATGCCCTACACGCGGAACCTCATCCTGTCCTACCGGCCCTCACGCGGCGCGGGCCCCTGGGGGATCGCCCTCTGCTTCGCCGCCGTGCTGGGGTGCCTGGCGATGCTGGCCACACACCGAGCGGATGCCGTCAAGGACGCGTGGTTCTTCTTCGGTCTGGCCGGTTCGCTCGTGTTCAACTCCCGCTTCTTGGTCCAGTGGGTCCACAGCGAGCGCTTGGGCAGGAGCGAGTTGTCGTTGCCGTTTTGGTATCTGAGTCTGGTCGGCTCGGTGACGCTTCTCATCTATAGCCTGAAGCGAACGGACCCGGTCTTCACTCTCGGTTTCCTCTTCAACGCCATCCCGTACATCCGAAACATCATGCTGCTTCGCCGCGCGAACGCGCTGGCGCAGGCCGCGGGCGAGTCGGTCGGGGGCGTGGCCCTCAAGAGCGAGGAGTAGGAGCATGAACTACCAACTGCTGCCGGGCGTCACCCTGGGGCCCAGCCACCAAATCGGCGCATACTGCCTCATCGGCGAGCCGCCGCGTGGCGCCCAACCTGGCGAGCGGCCCACGTCCATCGGCGCGCACGCCACCCTCCGGTCCCACACGATCATCTACGCCGGCAACCAGATCGGCGACCACTTCAGCACCGGCCACTCCGTCATGCTGCGTGAGGACAACGTCGTGGGCGACCACGTGAGCATCGGCACTGGCACCATCATCGAGCATGACGTCGAGATCCAAGACAACGTGCGCATTCATTCATGCGCGTTCGTGCCGGAGTACACGGTCATCGAGGAAGGCGCCTGGCTGGGGCCCCACGTGGTGGTGACGAACACGATGCACCCGCTCTGCCCGCGCGCCAAAGAATGTATGCGAGGGCCAGTCATCAAGCGCGGCGCGAAGATCGGCGCCAACTCTACGCTCTTGCCCACGATCACGATTGGCGAAGGAGCGCTGGTCGGAGCCGGGTCCGTGGTCTTGCGCGACGTGCCCCCGGGCGCGGTCTTCGCCGGCAACCCGGCCCGGCAGATCGGGCAGACCCATGAACTGAGTTGCCGGTCGGGACTCATGACTGGCCCTTACTCGGAGGCCGTGGCGGGCATGGCCGATCCGCCGGGGGCCGCGCAGTAGCTGGCATGAACACTCCCCGTCCCCATGAGCGGCCCCCATCCACGCCGACGTCGCAGGGTGCGAGCGCCGCGCCGCCGCCCAGTTGGATCAAGAACCCATTCGTTCATCTCGGCGCGCTCGGCCTGCTCTTGGCGTTCTCCTTCCAGGGCAGCCGCGGGCTCTTCGGGCCAGACGAAACTCGGTACGCCGAGTGCGCGAGAGAGATGCTGGCGACAGACGATTGGCTGACCCCGCGTCTGAACGGCCGGCCCCATCTCTCTAAGCCGCCGATGGCCTATTGGGCGATTGCCGCCGGCATGAAACTGTTTGGGGTGAACGAGTGGGGTGCGCGCCTGGTGCACGGAGTCGCGTTTGCCGCGACCATCTTGGTTGTGGCCGCGATGGGCCGCGTGCTCTGGGACACCGCCACCGGCCTGTTTGGCGGGCTCATCTATGCCACGTCACCCATTCCGTTCGTGGGGGGAGCCCTGCTGACCACGGACTCGATCCTGACCTTCTGGACCGCGCTCGCCATCCTGTGCTACTGCCTCGCGTACAAGAGCCGCGAGCAGAGGCGCGCATCGCTGTGGATCACCGCCATGTGGCTGGCGTTCGGGTTCACGGTCATGACAAAAGGGCACGTGGGCTTGCTGTTCCTGCTGCCCGTCTTGGTGTTTCACTTCATCGAGCATCGTAGCGGCCGGCCGGTCCCTCGCCTCGTCAATGTGCTGGGTTGGTTGGGCTTCCTGCTGATCAGTGTGTGGTGGTTTGTTTTGATGTGCGTTAGGCATGAGGGCACGTTGGCCTACTTCCTCAAGCAGCAGGTGGGAGGCCACATCGCTCTGAACGTGGGTGAGGCGCACCATACCGCGTGGTACAAGTGCTTCACGATCTACGGCCCCACCTTGCTGCTCGGCATGTTCCCGTGGTCCATCGCTTGGTTCGTCGCTATTTGGCGCCGCGTGCGGGGGCGGCAAAAGTGGCCGCCCATCCGAGGGCCCCTGCTGCTTCTGGCGCTGTGGATCGCGTTGCCACTGCTCGTGTTCTTCGTCGCGCTCTCGCGCATGCCTTTTTACTTGATGCCGTTATTCCCTGCCTTGGCGCTTGCGACCGCGTTCGGCATTCGACGCCATCACCCGTGGATCGCCGAGGCCGCTGCGGCGGATCCACGCCGGCGACGGGCCCTCGCGGCCCTCGCTGTCTGGTGCCTTGTGCTCGTCGCCGGGAAAGCTGGCGCCTCGTACCTGCCCATTCGGCGCAACTCGCGTATCCTTTGGGAGCGAGTGGCCGCGTTGATGGGCTCGGGCCACAGCCGGGTGTTCTTAATGCGCCGCCCCGACTACGGGCAGATGTTCTATGCGAGGCAACTCATGCTGGAGGTGGGGGTCGACGAGGTGTCGCTTCGAGCGCTTTTCCAAGCGAGAGAAACACCCGCACCATCTGACTCCCCTGCCCAAGGGAGACGGACCATCTTTCTGCTCAAGGAGCGATGCTTGCCAATGCCCACGGAGAGGCTCCGCTCCATTGGCAAGTCGCCTCGTCCCGTCAAACTCGCTTACGGCTGGGCCGCGTTGGTGGTTGACGAACCCGGATAGATCCGGGCGAACGCGTCAGCCGATTACAGCTGCTCGGCCGGCCGTAACGCACAGGAGCGGTGGGTGCGACTTCTCATCTCTGATCTCTCATCTCTCATCCCTTGCAGTGAAGGAGCTGTCATGGCCATCCCCCTGGTCGATCTCAAGGCACAGTACGCGGCGATTCGCGACGACGTCCGGGCTGCTATGGACCGTGTGCTGGACAACACGTCATTCATCCTCGGCCAGGAGGTCGAGCAGTTCGAAGAGGCCTTTGGCGAGTTCACCGGCGCCGAGCACGTGATCGGCGTCTCGAGCGGCACTTCAGCCTTGCACCTCGCGCTCCTGGCGTGCGGCGTGGGCCCGGGCGACGAAGTGATCGTGCCGGGCAACACGTTCATTGCGACCGCGGAAGCCGTGCTACAGGCCGGGGCCACGCCCGTGTTTGCCGACGTGGACCCAGACACCTTCACCGTCGACGCGCCGAGCGTTGAGCCGCTCCTGTCCCCCAAGACACGCGCCATTATCCCCGTGCACCTCTACGGCCAAGCAGTGGACATGGATCCCCTGCTCGCCTTGGCCGAGAGCCGCGGGCTCGCGGTCATCGAGGACGCGGCCCAAGCCCATGGCGCAGAATACAAGGGCCGGAAAGTGGGCACGCTGGGCCGCGCCGCGTGCTTCAGCTTCTACCCCGGCAAGAACTTGGGAGCCTACGGCGACGGCGGCGCGGTCGCGACCCAAGACGCCGAGGTCGCCGAACGCGTCCGGCTGCTGCGCAACCACGGCCGGGCCAAGAAGTACGAGCACCTCATGCCGGGGTACAACTATCGCCTCGACGCGCTCCAGGCCGCCATCCTGCGCGTGAAGCTCAGCCATCTATCGGACTGGAACGAGGCGCGCCACCAACACGCCCAAGCGTACACCGAGCGGCTCCAGGCCGCGGGGATCGCCACGCCCGTCGAGCGAGAGTGGGCCAAGCACGTGTACCACATCTACGCCACGCAGGTCGCCGATCGGGACGCGGTGGCCGCCCGGCTCAAGGCGGAGGGCATCGCCACCGGCGTGCATTACCCGATCCCGCTGCACCAACAACCCGCGTTCGCCAGCGGCCCCAAGGAGCAGGCTGCGCTGCCCGTCTGCGAGCAAGTCGCTGGCCGGCTGCTCTCCCTGCCCATGTATCCGGAACTCACGGACGAGCAAATCGGCCGCGTCTGCGAAGCGCTCGAGAAGGCTGTGGGGTAGCCCAACGCACGGCCCGGGCTACATCATCCCCGCGCCGAAGAACGCACCGAGCGTCATCACCGCGAGCACGATGAGGAAAATGATCTTCTCCGCGCCGTGGGCAGCGGCGGTGACCATGAACAGCCCGGCCGCGAGCACGATGACGCCGATGATGAAGAGCCACTGGTGCCAGTACGCGCCCTTCAGGAGCTTGATCTGAGCGTCGCGCGCGGCGTTTTCGAGCCGGCGCCACTTGCCCTCTTGGAGCGCGATGCGCTCCGCCCTCTGTTTGGCTTCGAGCTGGTTCAGTTCCTTCTCGTACGCCCTCAGGCGATCCTTGTCCTTGTCGTTGGGCTTGTTCTTGAGGCGCAGGTCGCGGATCTTGCGTTCGAGTTTCGCCTTGGCGTCGTAGCACTCGTCGTCGAAGCTGTTGCGGACGAGTTTCGCCTTCGCGTCGCGTGATCGGGCGGCCGACTGGGCAAGCTTGCCGCAGCCTCCACGGCCCATGAGCACGAGGATGAGCCCGGCCACGAGCACAAGCCGGCCCTTCAAGAGCGGGTTCATGTCGGCCAAGGGGCATGCCATCTGCCCGATGGGGGGCGTGCCTGCTGGCGCGGCCGGCCGCGGCTGGGCGTCGTGGTTTGGCGTAGCGTTCTCGTCTGACATTGCGGTCTCCTTCTGGGGCGTTGGGATCGGGGCTCCCGCCAAGCTATCAGGCTGATGCCGTGGCGGCCACTATCCCAGCATGGCCTGTGCGAGTCAAGGCGCCGCCTGGACCGCCCCGGTTCTTGACAGTGATGGCTCATAGGATTAACATGCGCCCACACAGAAGGGGAAAGCATGCCGAATCCAATACCCAAAGAGATCGACCAGTTCCGTATCATCCGCGAGATTGGCCGCGGGGGCATGGGCGTGGTCTATCTGGCCCAGGAGGAGTCCGTCGGCCGGCGCGTGGCGTTGAAGCTCCTGCCCTTCACCGCCACGTTAGACAAGAGGGCGCTCCGGTGGTTCCAACGCGAGATCCGAGCGACCGCGAAGCTGGAGCATCCGAATATCGTCCGCGTCTACAGTGTGGGCGAATGGCAAGGCCAGCCCTATTACGCGATGGAATACGTCAACGGGCTCTCGCTGTCCCAGCTTGTGCACCAGACGCGGCACACCGGGGACTTTCGTCCCTGGAAATCTGCGCTCGCGCATGACGAGGAGGCCGCGTCGCAGATCGTGGCTGACACTAATACGCTGGTCCTTTCTGAAAAGGACCCGGCGGATGGTGAGGCAGACGTGGCGGAACCGGCCCAAGAGGAGCCGCCCCGCGATCGAAGCTATTACCACGCGATCGCCCGTGTGATCCGTGATGGCGCAGAGGCGCTCGACTACGCGCACCGGCAGGGCGTCATCCACCGAGACATCAAGCCCTCAAACTTGCTGCTCGACGAGGCCGGCAGAATCCGGATTACGGATTTTGGGCTCGCGATCCAGGTGACGGACGATGCCATGACTCAGACAGTGAGTGTGATCGGCACTCCGCAGTACATGAGCCCGGAGCAACTCATCTCCCGCCAAGTGCGTGTCGACGCGCGGACCGACGTGTACTCGCTCGGCGCGACGCTCTACGAACTCCTGACGCTTACGCCAGCGTTCGGCGCGGAGACGCGCGACCGATTGCTGCTGAAGGTCGCGGTTCAGGACCCGAAGGCTCCTCGGCGCGTGAACCCCCACGCGCCTCGTGACCTGGCGATCATCGCGCTCAAGGCGATGGAGAAGGACCGCGGCCATCGCTACCAGTCGGCGCAACTCATGGCCGACGATCTCACCCGGTTCATGCACAACGAGCCGATCCTCGCGGCCCCGCCCTCGCCGGCCACGCAAGCGGTGAAGTTTGTCCGGCGGCACAAGGCGCTATCCGCCGCGGCCGCGGTAGCCATCATTTGTTTCGTCGTCGGAGCCGCCACGGTCTGGCAAGTGCAGAAGGGCCGCCGGGAGATGCGGATCAAGACGCTCATGGCGCAGGCGGAGCAAGCCGAGGAAAGTCAGCGGCTGGACAAAGCCTACGACCTCTACCGGGAAGCGCACGGTCTGGACAGCAGCAACACGCTCGTCGCGGCCGCATTGGACCGCGTCAAGGCCAACGTGCGCGCCATGCGGCAAGCGAAGGAACGCCGCAAGCGCGAGCAGTTGGCGACCCAGAAGGTCGAGGAGGCCAAGACGGTGGTCGACGATTACAAGGCGGCCGAAAGCACCGCGCGGCGCCTGGAGGGGGAAGTGGAGCAGACCTGGCGCGACTTGCAGGGCATCTGCCCCATCCGCAAGCGCGATGATCCGATCTCCGCGGTGGAGAATGAACTGGTGGAGGAGCAGATCAGCCTCTCTTGCGCCAAGCGGGACGCGTCGCAAGCGTTCGCTAAGGCGGCAGGACTTCTGCATCAAGCCCTCTCGCTATACCCCGAAAGCAAGCCCGCGCGGGCTTTGCTCGCCGCTCTCTACTACGAAGCCCTGCTGGACGCGGAGACCCGGCGGGATCAGGACGCGGCGAACGCGTTCCGGGCGCAGGCCCTGGCCTATGACGACGGCCAACTCGCTGAAGAACTCCAAGGCGACGGGACGCTCGAAGTGCAGACAGACCCGCCGGGCGCCAACGTGGTTCTCCTGCGGTACGTGGACAATGGCCAACACCTGATTACGCAACGCGTCCGGAACCTGGGCTTGACGCCCCTCGCGCCGACTCGCATCAGTATGGGCAGCTACTTGCTCGTGCTGGATCACGATGGCTACCGGCCCGTGCGCTACCCGGTGCTGGTCACCCGGCAAGCAAGATTGAAACTCGATGTTCCTCTTTACACCGACGCCGACATCGGGGCGAACATGGTGTATGTGCCGGCAGGCCCGTGTATTGTTGGGGCCGATCCCAAGGCAAACCTGCCGCTGCCAACCGCGACCCGCTACGTGAAAGGTTTCTTCATTGGCAAGACGGAAGTGACCTGCGCGGAGTATCTGCGCTTTCTGAACAGCGGCGTTGAGATCGCCGACTATTGTGTGCCGCTTGCGCAGCCCCGCGTTCCCTCAGAGCAACTGTGGCCTCGTGGCGAAGACGGTCGGTTTGAGATCCCCGCCGGCATCCCGGAGGATTTCCCGGTCTTTGGCATCTGTCGGGAGGCCGCGATGGCCTACTGCCAGTGGCTGGCCGAGACCACGGGCCGTCCCTTCCGGCTCCCCGGTTCAGCCGAATGGGAGAAGGCCGCGCGCGGCGCCGACGGACGTCTCTTTCCTTGGGGCGACCGGCCCATGCGAGGCTATGCCAATACGCTCTTTCCCGGCAAAACACTCCCGACGGCAGAGAAGCCGTTGCTTGCGCGGGTAGGATCCTACCCGCTCGATGTGTCGCCCTATGGAGCGTTTGATATGGCGGGGGGCCTGACAGAAGTGACGCGCTCTCTCCTCTGCGTGCCGGTCATGAAGAACCAAGAGAAGGCGTTCGCGAATAAGGGAGGCGCGTGGTATTACATCTATCACCTCGCTCGCCTCGCGTCTCGGTTCCGCATATATCCGGGGAACAAACACCATTGGTGCGGATTCCGCGTGCTCTGCGAACTGCCCAAGCGCTGATGGGGATTCAGCCCGCAAGAGCGGCATGAATCTTCTGGGAAACGGCGACTATGGGTTGGGGTCGTCGCAGGTGCAATTGGGGTCGTCGCATGCACAATTGGGATCCTCGCACGTGCAGTTGGGATCGTCGCAAGCACAGTCGGGGTCGTCACACGTCCAGGTGGGCGGATCGTCGCACGTGCAGCTAGGGTCGGCGCACGCGCAGTCGGGGTCGTCGCACGTGCAGTTGGGATCGTCGCACGCGCAGTCGGGGTCATCGCACGTACAATCCGGTGGGTCATTCGCCTGGCACTCGCCGGCCGCTCCGTTTGGGGCGGCCGGGCCCACGACTTCCTCCTCGTGCTGATCCCATGATTGCCTGTCCATCATCAGTCCTCCCAATAAAGGGGTTGGGGAAACTCGGGGCTCGCTGTGTCTAAATACAGCAATCAGCTAATTGGTGCACGCATGGCGAGCGTTTCTCGCGCACGTGTCGAACCGGTCGGGGAAAGCGGAAGTATGGAACGGTGGAATCTTGAGACGCCGCCGCGTGGGCGTCCACGTTCCATCACTCCGCCATTCCACTATTCCTCACTCATGCTATGGCACACATTCCGGCTTGCGGGGCGGGCGCGCGCGCTTGCGCCGCGTCACACGCTCCAGCACCGGGTTGTTTTCGGCTTTCAGCGTATCGTGCAGCCACTTGGCCACATCATACTCCATGCGAATGAACTCGCATTGCAGGGGCGACGGCTGGTAGATGTCGCCGGTGCACATGTAGTTGGCGCCGGTGCACCCGCCCGCGCACACAGGCTTCGCCCGGCAATCGTCGCAGCCTTCGAGGCGCTGCGAATCGAACTTGAGCCATGCCTCGCGCACCTCGCGGTGGGTCACCTCGTCCAGGTTGCCGAACTGGGTTTCCTCGCACCCGAGGAGGCGCTGGCAGGGGTAGATGTCGCCGTTCACGTTGATCGCAACCAACCCCGAACCCGCGCCACACGCGCGGCGGGGCCGCGGGCCGGCCTTGGCAATCCGCTTGATCAGCCGGTCCACGCCGCCAATCCGGCGATACTGGCCGCGGCGCATGCTGGCCAGCAACGCGCGGCCAACGCGTTCGAACTGCTCGCGAGCCACGCCAACGCGCTCCTCAGTCCACCCATCGTTCAGCACCGGCTGTGGCGAGATGCTGTGGCAGCCGCGATCCCATAGGTATTGGACATTGTCGAAGAGCCGGTCCACCGTGGCCGCGGTGTAAGTCAGCCGCACGTTGTGGCTGAACTTCCTTGCGGCCAGCCGCTTCAGTGCGGCGTCGACCTGGTCGAAGGAGCCACGGCCGTCGATGGTCTTGCGGTTCGTGTTGTGCGATTCCGGCCCGCCGTCGATGCTGAGGTTGGCCGTGATCTTGTGCGCGGCCAGGAAATCGACAACCTCGTCCGAGATTAGCGTGCCGTTCGTGGTCATGCCAAACTTGAGCCGCTTGCCGGCCTCCTGGCTGCGGCGCTCGCCGTAATCGACCAACTCGCGGACCGTGTCGAACTCGAGCAGCGGCTCCCCGCCGAAGAGGCAGATCGTCACGCTCTTGACCTTCGCCGGCGCGGCCAGCATGAAGTCGACCACGTCCCTCCCCACGCCAAGCTCCAGCCGCCGCGGACTCTTGGGCACGTAGCAATAGGGGCACCGCAGATTGCAGTCTTCGGTCAGGAAGAGCACGGCGTACGTAATGGGCACTGTTTCGCCCTCGCAAAATTCCTATTCCCAACACCTGTCGTCACTGCCACCCTCCAATATAAGCCCGGTTTGCAAGCTGTCAATGATGTTGTGGCGACGGCGCGACGGCGGCGGCTTTTCAGCCATCAGCGCTCCACCGTGATCGCCACCAGCACGGGGACGGCCCTGCCGTCGGATACGAAATCGATGGTTTCGATTCGACGGTCTCTGTGGGGGTTCAACACGGACAGCCGGAAGAGGCCCACGTTGGGGTGCTCGGCATTGCTGCCCTGCCATGCCACTCGCCCGTTCCTCAACTCGAATCGCCCGGCCCGGGTCCAGTCGATGAGTTCGC
>JAJRTI010000213.1 GCA_024278415.1 Planctomycetota bacterium
CCCAGGGTTGCGAGCTTCGCTCGCGAACCCTGGGCTGATATCCGGAATCCCGTTGGGATTCAGATACCCCAACACGCGGCGCTGCACGGGAGCTTTGACAGTATTCCGGTACCTGGCTGTTGTACTTGGCTGAAGTGTTACGACGACATAACCCCTATGATTGATATCAAGCGCCGCCGCAACACTCGCTAAAGACGCGCAGGAAGTTGAGGCCCAGAATCTTCTCGATGTCCTGATCGGTGTACCCGCGCGTGACCAGACCGACGGTGAAATAGGGCCAGTTGAGCCAGGCAAGGCTGCCGGATGTGTGCTCGTCGCTGGCGTATTTCCGGTGCTCGGGCCGCCAATGGCTCAACTTGTCGGCGGGGGCTTTGGGCGGGCGGGCCTGTTTGGGCGACTTGGGCTTGGGGCCAACGTAACAGTGGTCTGTGGCGATGGCGACGTGGTCCACTCCGACAAGTTTCGTCACATGCTCGATATGGTCGAGCATGGTGCACAGGTTGGCATTCTTGCCCAGGAACGCCGGGAGTGTGTAAATGCCGATCAGGCCGCCGGTCCTGGCGATGGCCCTAATCTCTTTGTCCGTCTTGTTGCGGTCGTGATGAAAGAGCGCGTCGCAACCGGTGTGACTCGCCACTATGGGCTTCGACGAACACTTGGCCGCGTCCAAGGTGGATCGCGGGCCGGTGTGGGCGGTGTCGACGATGATGCCGATTTCATTCATGCGCCGCACCACGTCGTGCCCGTAGTCGCTCAACCCGCCGTCGTGGGTTTCGGTGCAGCCGCTGGCGATATGGTTGCGCCGGTTGTATGTCAGGTGCATCATGCGAACACCAAGACGCCAGAAGATTTCGGGCCAGAGCAACTCCCTTTCGAAGTCGGTCCATTCCCCGAGTGTCGGCACGCCATTGGTGCTCCACACAAAGGAGAGGCGGCCCGCCGCCTTGGCCTCGCGTACGTCATCGGCGCTAATGGCCTTGGTCACATATTTCTTCAGGCCGTCCTGCTTGTAGGCGTTGCGGGCCAGGGTCCTTGTCATGTAGGGGATGTTCTCGCCTTTTGCGCCGACATTCTGAACGAGACAGTCGACGCCGGCCTCGCGGAAGAGGCGAAGATACATCTCCCGCGTCTTGCGGACCTCGACCACCTCCCTGGCCCACAGGTCGCCCAACGCGCTCTTTAGGTCTTGGGCGCTCGCGCCTTGGGCCACCATCCGGTTGTACGAACGGATGACGCGCGGGGTGTACAGTTTGGGGTCGAAGCCGAAAGCGTCACAGACGAGCAAGTCGCGGTGCAACTCGAGACCGTGTTCCACTTGCTTCTTGGTGGCTTTGAGCGCGGCTCTCGCGGCGCATTGGGTCTTTTCCCAGGGCTTTTTCATGGTGGTCTTTCGTAACGGGAAGTCGGCGGGTGAAACCTACCGGCGCGGCGTCTTGTCCTCGTATTTTACGACGATGGGCTTGTCGTCGCCGCCGATCCCGCTCGACGATCCGTCGAAATGGAACAGGGCCTTGGTGTGCCGGTCGTGCGTGAACGGCCGCCGACTCGGGGTGAAATCCTTTATGTAACGAACCGTATCCGAAATGCGCAACTCGTCGAATGTGGCGTCGACCGGTTCGAGTCGGATCCATTCCGGCACGTCCGAGAGGCTGTAGCGGTCCACAAACGCCTTGCCCAGGTAGCTCCGCAGGCGCTGCGGCCCTTCGTGGCGGAAATAGCGTTTGCCGTTGACGAACACGAAGAAGTGCTCCTCGCGACGAGAGTTGTCCTGCGTCACGGGAAAGAGGCTCTCGTTCTTGTCCCACGTGACGGCGAAGTGCATCCACCGGCCCGCCTCGGGATAGATGCGCGCGTGGCTGCCGTAGCGGTCGACGCGGCCCTTGGCGGTGCGGTAGCGGTCGCGCCCGCAGTAGAAGTCCAGCGTCGCCCGGTACGTGGCGTACTTCAAACCGTAGCGGTAGGCGATGCTGATGCAACCCGCCGACAGGATCGGCTTGTTGATATAGGCCCGTGTTGGGAAAGTGAAGTCGAGGGCGGACCAGTTCGGCCGGAACCAGAACTCGATGGTCCCCTTTTCGCCGGGGAAATTCTTGTACGTGCCGTCGGGCCGCTTCTCGCCGCGCTTGAAGCGGAACACGTCTCCCGGATTGAGTTGCAGTCCTTGCCTGATGGCGCCATCGACAAAGGCCTCCCGCGGATCGGGGCGCGTCGCCTTGGGCCGTAACGGGCTCATGAGCTTCTTCGGCGCGATGAAACGATCCGGGGTGAGATAGGCGAAGATCGGCGCCACATTGATCAAGCGAACGTACGCCATCTTGCCGCTCTCAATCGCCCAGAACCCGGACTTGCCCTTAACAGGCAGCGCCTGAAGGCCGCAGCGCCCGTCCGCGCCGCTCAGCGCTACGGACCCGTCAGCGCGCGTGATCTTGAGCGGATTGCTGATAAACACCTTCACGTCGGTCTGCCCGGCGGGAACGCGGAATAGGTACGGCGCGCCATCTCCCACCCACAGGCCGTCGGGGCATTCGAGGGACATTCGTTCCGCGGTGGCGCTGAGAACCGTGAAGCTCCCCGGGTTGCTCTGGCCGACGCGATAGACGCCCGCCGG
>JAJRTI010000010.1 GCA_024278415.1 Planctomycetota bacterium
GCCGAGCTGGCGGCTCGGGG
This sequence comes from Planctomycetota bacterium, assembly GCA_024278415.1. The sequence goes on from JAJRTI010000010.1 coordinate 21, forward strand.
CGGTAGCGATGCGCGAGGGCCAACGGCGCCACGGCAATCACATCCTGCCGAGAGACAACCCGCCGGCGTTCGAGCGCGGCTCGGGCGCGAGCCGCACGGGCCATGACGATCTCCGCGCGCTGGCCGTCCGCCCGATTGTCCCGCGCCATCTCGGCGATCTCGTGCAGCATCACGTCCGTCAGCACCACGTGCGGCAGCCTGTCTCGCGCGAACGCGACCGCGTCCCTCAGCTCATTCTGTGCCGCGGCCCAGCGGCGGCCGAACTCCCAAGGCTCGGACTCGAACTCCAGCCGCCGCGTGACCACCAGTCTCCGCACGCCTGGGTCGCGCTCGGCCTGGATCTTGGCGCATAGGCCGAAGCGGTCCAGCAGTTGCGGTCGCACGTGGCCTTCCTCGGGGTTCATGGTGCCTACGAGCACGAACTGCGCCCTGCGCGTGACGGCAAACGCCTCGCGCTCGATGCGCAGTACGCCCGACGCGGCCGCGTCCAGCAGCAGGTCGGACAGGTGGTCATCGAGCAGGTTCACCTCGTCCACGTACGCCACGCCGCCGTCGGCTTCAGCCAATAGCCCTTCGCGCAGTACGGGCGTGGATTGGGCCATGCTGGCCTCGAAGTCGAGCCCCCCGACCACGCGGTCTTCAGTCGCATTGAGAGGGAGTGTTCGGAACGGCGCCGGCTGTCCATCCGTTTCGGGCAAGAGCGCGGCCAGCCCACGGGCGAGCGTCGACTTGGCCGTGCCCTTCTCCCCGCGCAGCAACACCCCGCCGATGCGCGGATCCACCGCGGCGAGCAGCAGGGCCAGCTTGGCCTGGTCCTGGCCTGCGACCGCGCTGAATGGAAACGAGGGCGCCCTCATTTCAAGTCTCCTTCGAGAATGTGGTCGGACTTGAGAAACGCCTCCTCCAGCTTCGCCAAAGTCTCTGGGTCAGCCTGCCACATCCCGCGCTGGGACGCCTCGATCAGCACACCCGCGGCCGTCTGCAGAGCCCAGGGATTGTGTTCCTCAAGGAACTCTCGGTTCTCGTCGTCGAACAGAATCCGTTGCGCCATGCCGTCATACATCCAGTCCTCGAACAGCTCGGTCGTGGCGGCCAGCCCGAACGCGTTCACCACCGTGGCGGCCATCTTGGCCCCGCCCGCGTGTCCGTGCTGGCGCATGCGTTCCAGCCACTTGGGGTTCGTGGCGCGGGTGCGGACGACGCGGGCCTGCTCCTCGCGGTAGTCGACGGTTGTCGCGGCCGCGGGATCGGCGTCCCGGCCCACGAACATGTCGGGATTGGCGCCGCGCAGCGACCCGACGGCCGCGGCCATGCCGCCAAAGTACGAGAAGAAGTCATCGGAGTCCAAGATGTCGTGCTCGCGATGGTCCCAGTTCTTGACCACCGCGTCCACGCCCGCGAGCCGTTTCTCGAAGACCTCCTTGGCTTGAGCCGCGTGCCCATCGCGGCCATACGCGTACATGCCGCGCTCGACGAAGTCCTGTCGCAGGTCGTCGCGCGTGTGCCACTCGCCGCGATCCAGCTTGCCCGAGATGCCGGCGCCGTACGTGCCGGGCGCGCTCGAGAAGATCCGATAGGTCGCGCGGCGAAGCGCTTCCTCGTCCCGCAGGCCTCCGCGGACCGCCTCGGCCACGTCCGTGCGCACGTGCTTGCGCACGTAGTTGTTCTCAGGCGGCTCGTCCAGCGCGGCCGCTTTCGACACCGCCAGGTCGAGCAGGTCCATGGCCTCTGGCAGGCTGTCCCTGAACATGCCCGACACGCGCATGACAACGTCGATGCGCGGCCGGCCCAGTTGGGACAACGGCGTCGGCTCCACCCCCGTCACGAACCCCGACGACTCCGACCACAGGGGCTGCATGCCCATGAGCCAGAGGGCTTGGGCCAGGTCGTCGCCGCCCGTGCGAATCTGGTTGCCGGCAAAGCCCACGAGCGCGACGGTCTCGGGCAACGGCTTGCCGGCTTCTTCGTACTTCTGGAGGAGCGACCTGCCAAGCGCCGCGCCGACCTTCCACGCGGCCGGCGTGGGCAGGAGCCGAGGGTCGATGCCGTAGAAATTCTTGCCGGTGGGCAGCGCGTCGTGGGCTCCCCGCGTGGGCGCGCCGTACGGGCCCGCGGGCACGAACCGGCCCTCCAGCCCGTCCAGGAGATGTTCGATCTCGTTCACGCACGCCAGCACCCGCGGGAGGAGGTCCTCGGCGACGGCGTCGAGTATGCGATCGACCTCGGGGCTGCCAGCGCCCCGGCCGTCGAGTCGGTGTTCGATCAGCTCCGCCGCTATGTCGCTGGCTTGGCGCTCCTGGCTGGGATCGCCCATGTCGAGTCCTCGCCAAGCCGCGACCGAATCTCGGAGCGAGGCGCGACCGGGCGACGCCGTGCGCGCGAGCACCTCCAAGAAGCGGGCGAGCCGGTCGCCGCTTGGCGGCTGGCCGAGCACGTGCAGCCCGTGCGACACGACCGCGCCGCGGAGCTTCTCGATATGCCGATGGACGGCCTCAACGAACTCCTGGGCCTTGGCCTCCGCGCGTTCCCGAGGCCATCCCAGGTCCGAGTGGAAGTTCTGTTCGATGGCCATTTGCGCGGCCTCGCGGGTGAGGTGGTCCGCGCGGTCGGGCGCATCGCGCTGGGCTTGTCGCGCCGCGTCGATGGCCCGGCAGAGGGACGCCCATTCGTCCGGACCGTCGGCAGCGCCCAACGGCGGCGGCAGGTGATCGATGATGACGCCGTGTGTCCGGCGCTTGGCCGCGGCTCCTTCGGAGAAGCTGTTCACGATGTACGGGTAGAAGTGCGGCAACGGCCCGAGCACCAGCTCCGGGAAGCACTGCGGCGTCATGCCCGATGCCTTTCCCGGCAGCCATTCGATGGAGCCGTGCTTGCCGAGATGAATCACCGCGTGCGCGCCGAACACCTCGCGCAGCCAACGGTAGAACGCGACGTATGCGTGGTTCGGCGGCAGCTCAGGCGAGTGAATCTCCGTGGCCAAAGCATCGCGGTGGCCCCGCGGTGGCTGAAGCGTCACTAGCACGTTGCCTGTCACGAAGCCGGGGATGGGCACGCCCTCCGGCGTGGCCAGCACGTCGCCCGGCGGCTCGCCCCAGTTATCGCGGATCCTGCGCCTGGCATCGTCGGGCAGGTCCGCCAACCAAGCGCGCATCTGGTCTGATGCCACAAAACCGGGCGCGGCTTGGATGCGTTCGCGCGTCCGCCACTCCTCGTCAAGCGTGCAACCGCTAGTGAGCCGCTTGACCAAGGCCGCGCCATCGCCCGGCGCGTCGCCCACGTCGTAACCCCGCCGGCGCAGGCCGTTGATGATCTCAACCGTGCTCGCTGGCCCATCGAGGCCGACGGCCGAGCCGATGCCTCCATCCCGTGGGGGATAGTTGTGTAGGACGAGCGC
>JAJRTI010000214.1 GCA_024278415.1 Planctomycetota bacterium
AACGTGAAACGTGAAACGTGAAACGTAAAGACGTAAAACGTAAGAAGGCCGCCGGCACGGTTCGTGGTCGGTGTTGGGAGCCAGGCAATAAAATGATGGAACGCTGGAAGTGCACCAGGTAGCCCCACATTCCATGACTCCAGTATTCCATCATTCCGCTTGAGTCCCGAAGCCTGGCGGCCTCGGCTACGCGCGCTATTATACGCTCCCTTCCTCTTGAGGCCAGCGTCAATGCCCGATGACCAGCCATCCGCGATTCGCCGAGTGGCAGGCAAGCCCGTGTCGGCCGGGGCCAATATCGCCCGCGGGTTCCGCTACTCGCTCATGGGCTTCCAGTTCGCGCTCTCCAAAGGCTTCAAACGGTGGACCCTCGCGCCGGTGCTCATCAGCATCGCGATCTTTTCCGCGTTCGCGGCCTCGTTCGGGTACGCCTTCTGGGACTTGGTCACGAAGTGGTTCGGCAACATCGACCACTGGTACGAATGGGCGGGTGCGATCACTATTGGGCTCGTGGTGGTCGTCGCGTTCGCGCTGATCTGCTTCTTCACATTCGTGCTGCTCGTGAGCGTGCTCGCGGCTCCGTTCACGGACATCCTCTCCGAGAAGACGGAAGCCAAGATCACCGGCCGCAAGCCGGACGAGCGCTTCACGCTCAAGCGCTTCGTCATGGACATCCTCCGAGGCATCAGCCACGCGCTCAAGCTTGTCATGCTTCAAGTCGCCGTGCTCATCCTCGGCCTCGTGCCGTTCGTGGGGCCGCCCGTGGCGATCGTGGGCACGGCCTTGCTGTTGTCCATCGAATACATGGACCCGGCCATGGTGCGCCGGCGCATGCGGTTCAGCGAGAAGCGCCGCATGGCCACGGGCAACGCGACCAAGTGCCTGGGCTTTGGCCTGGGCGCCATGCTCTGGCTCGTCATTCCCGGGGTGAACCTCGTCGCCATCCCCGCTGCGGTGTGCGGCGCGACCGCGCTGCTGCTGGATCTGGAGGGCCGTGCGACAGGCGGCGGTGAGAGAGTGCCAAACGACACGGCCGGCTGACGGGTGGACGGAGGCCGCCTAGTGCCCACGTAGGTGAGCCTCCGCCAGGGCGTGTGTGCGTCAGAGGGCTCACTGACGTGAGCACTACAGGCACGGGAGGCGCACTGGCGTACGCACGACAGGCGCGCCAACCCGCCCTACAGTGGGTGCGAATGTACCGTCGCGCAAGTCGTGAGCACGCCCAGACAAAGTGCTCGCTTGCCTTCCCCGCGCGACTTTGGTACAAGGCTTTGCTCCAAATCCCACACTTCACTCCACATTAGCCACCTCACCCTAGCAGCGCATCGGAGCCCGTCATGGAAAAGCTACGACTTGGCGTCATCGGCTGCGGATCGGTTGTCCGCGAGATCTACCAGCACCTCTACTTTGCGAGCGAATACTCTTCCTTTATCGAGGTCGCCGCGATCGCCGACCCCTTCGAGGTGGGGCTGAACGAGTTCGGCGACAAGTATGACATCCCCAAGGACATGCGTTTCACGTCGCACTCGGACCTCATCAAAAACGTCGCACTCGACGCGGTCATGGTCAACACGCCCGACAGCCTGCATGCAGGGCCGGCGATTGAAGCGCTCGAAGCCTGGCTGGACGTGCTCGTGCCCAAGCCGACCGCGGACTCGATCAAAGAAGCCCACTCGATGATCGAGGCTGCGAAGAAGACCGGCCGCATCCTCGCGGTCGACTTCCACAAGCGCGACGATCCGCGCATCAAGGAGGTCACCGCGCGCTATCAGGCTGGTGCGTACGGCCCCTTCCAGACGTCGGTCTGGTACATGATCGACAAGCTTCAGGTTGCAGACCCCAACTTCGAGCCGCGCTTCTTCGCGTCGCCCGACTTCGCGGAAAAGAACACGCCGGTCTCGTTCCTGACCGTGCATATGTGCGACGCGTTCCTGAATATCGTGAGCGCGAAGCCCGTGTCCGTGCGCGCCACCGGCTTCAAGCAGAAGATGCCGTCCCTCAAGCCCATCGCGGTCAACGGCTACGACCTGGTCGACACGGAGATCAAATTCGAGTCCGGCTCGCTCTGCCACATCATCACCGGGTGGGCCATCCCCAACACCGCGCACGCGCTCACGATCCAGTCCGCGCGCATCATCTGCCAAGACGGCGTGGTCGACCTGGGCCTCGACACACCGGGGTGCCACGAACTGGTCCACGAGGGCATCATCGAGCGCAACCCGCTCTTCCGCAACTTCGAGCCCGATGGCAGCGTCTCGGGCTATGGCATGTCGAGCCCGGGCAAGCTGCTGCGGCAGATCCTCATGTCGCAAAACGGCGAGCTGAGCGAGGAGTTGCGCACCAAGCTCGACGACCCCTTCACGCAGGGCTTCTACACGACCGCGGTGCTCGAAGCCGCGCACGAGAGCCTCGACACCGGCGAAACCAACGACAACGGCGTGGTCGCGGGCGCGGAGGTCAGCATCGCCGACCTGCTCGTGCGCGAGTTGGGCGAGGACGGCGCAAAGACGTATATGTAGGCGAAGCGGGGGAAGGATGGGGGATGGAATGGTGGAATGGAGGTACGGAGAGCCCCGGCCACCATTCCAGTCTTCCACTATTCCGTTCTTCCGGCTGCGTTCACTGCATGGCAGAGCCGCCCTACCGATACGTCACAAAGAACGGCGACGCCCATGCGATCTCCGGGTCGCCGTCCGGGGCCTCCGGGTCGCGCTGGAACACGCGCACGTAGTAGTAGGCCTTCCCCGCCTGCGCGTCGTCGTCCCGGAACTCCGCGTTGAATGTGCGCGCGTTCGGCCGCTTGGTCCAAATGTACTTCCCGTTGCGCACCACGTCCATCCGCCGAATCGTGTCAGGCGCGGAGACCCGAATCTGGATCGACGGCGGGTTAGCCGCATCGGCCTCGAACGTCTCGCCCGGCATGCGATCGTCCATGGTGGTCTTGAGGAGGATCTGGTCGGTCGCGGCGTACGTGCGTTTGGCGAGCATGGCGTCGAGCACACCCGCGCGGTTGGCTTGCTCCACCCACACGCACCCGAAGCTGTTGTGCGTGGACGCGTGGTCGCTGAAACTCACGAAGCCGTACAGGTTGCCCTTCGCGAGCGCGTCCTGCGCGAAGTGCCCGGGCTGTTTCGTTTGCGTCGGCCCGCGCTTTTCTCTGGGCGGCAGGTTCCATCGCTCGTAACTGCCGCGGCAGCCCTGGTAGATTTCGAGCAGGCAGTCGAACGGCGCGTTCGGCCAGTTCCAGTCCGCGAGCGGGCCGGCCGCGAACGTGTGGGGCACGATGACGCACTTCTGCCCGGGCTGCGTGAGCACGTTCTTGCGCACCCACTTCCACAGCTCCGGCGGCTGGTTCGCCGGCGCGCTCGCGCCGCCCTTGCGGTCGATCATGCGCAGCGGCGCGCCGCGCTTGAGGAAGATGATGTTGCGGTGCCCCGCGGGCCGGGACAGGCTGTGCTCGTAGCTGTACACCGCGATGAAATACGGCGGGCAGTTGAAGAGGTCCGCGGCTTTCTGCGTCCACCACCACTGGTAGTCGCGCAGCCCATCCGGCCAGCGGCCGCCGAAGACCTCGTTGTGGTCGCCCATGCCCAGGTAGTCGAGATACGCCGCGTCATACGCGTAGCGATAGGTATCCATGATCGACGCATCGACCGCGCTGTGGCCGCGAATGTCGCTGTGCCGGTGGCAGTCGCCCATGACGAGCGTGTACGTCTTGCCGGCCACGGTCAGGGTCGGCCGCGCGGGCTTGGGCTTGCCCCGCGTCGGCTCCGGCAGTTCGGCGGGCCTCAACTCGACCTTCGCCAGCCCGGCGCCCTTGGGCAGGGTGGCGACGAAGGTGCGGTAGATCAGCGAGTGCTTTTGGTCCTTTGGCAGGTTCTGCGGGGACCGCATGTCCGCGGCGTACGCGACGCACAGCGCTCCGTCCGGGCCGATGCTCGGCCACGCCCACATGGTGTTGCGGCCGCCGCTGTCCTTGAACCGCCAAGGCCCCACCCACCCCTCATCCGTGAGCTTGGCCGCGTACTCGTGATACATCTCCGTCGGCCTGCGAATGGTCCAGTGCCGGAACACCAGCCACAGCGTGCCAGCGGCGTCGGTCGCGAGTTGCGGCAGCTCCGCGAATTGCTTCATGCGGCCGGTGAAGATCGCATCGATCTTCGCGGCCGGGTCCAGAACCTTCTCGCCGTCGTACACGCGCAGGGCCAGCGTACGCGACCTGTGCAGGCCCGCGCTGCCCTTCATCGAACTGGCCCGGGAGAAATCCTTGCCCCAGTTGACGCTCGCCTCGTCCCACGCCACCCACACGCGGTTGCGCGCGTCGACCGCGACCGTGGGGTGGAACTGCGCAGCCGGCTCCGTGGTCATGGCCACGACCGGCCCGAGCCCGCGCACGTCGAACCGGCGCAGGAACACGTCGTAGTTGCCGGTCTCGTAGCTGTCCCACACGATCCACGCGCTGCCGTTTGCGTCGCACGCGACCTGGGGCTGCCAGTCGTGCGCGGGGCTCGGCGAGACGCGCGTCTCCTCGCCCCACTGGCCGTTGCGCAGCCAGCGCGCGTACACGTCGCTGTTGCCGCCGCGAAGGCTCTGCCACACGAGCACCACGTCGCCGTTGCGCGCCTTGGCCATGCGCGCCTGGAAGTCGCTGTATGGCGCGGTTGTCAGCCGCTGCACCGCGCCGACCTTGCCATCCGGTGAGACCGTGGCCGCGTACAGGTCGAAGTTGCCGTCGCGCTGGGCAGACCACACGAAGAGGCCCGCGTTGCCAACGGTCTGCGTCGCGACCCAGTAGTGATCCCACAGGCCGTCCGCGATCTCGACGGCCGCTCCCCACGCTCCGCCCTTGGGCTTGCGGCGCACCACCACGCGGTCGCGGTCCTGGCCGTTCCACTCGACGAACCCCGCCCACAGCGCGCCATCGTCGGCCATGGCGATGGAGGCCCACTCGCTCTGTTTGGCGGGATCGCTGATCCGTTCCGGCTCGAACTCGCCGAGCACCTTGGCGAGGGGCGCTTGCCTGGCCCGGCGCCGGCCCTTGCCCCGGCCGCGTGGGTGCTTGCCCTTGGGGTAGCCCAGGAACACCTTCACGTTCCCGCCCAGCCGGTCGACGCCCTGCTTCGTCAACTCATTGATGCGGAACGAGAAGTCGCCGCCCTTGGTCTTGACCGTAACGACCGCGTCCTTGAGCGCATCGACCTTGAGGAACAGGCCCTTGCCGCGGACCTTGGCCTTGGGGTTGTGCTCCAGCCCTCGGCCATACACGATCGTCCACGACTGGTCCGGGTGGATTTTGTCCATGCTGCCGGAATCGTTCTTGACGAACGTAATCTTGCCCGTGCTGACTTCGGCGCGTCCGCTCCAATCTTGCATCACTTCCGGGTGAGCCGCGCTCCATTGGATGTAGATGTCTTGCGGCGCCGCGGCCGCGGGGCGACTTGCAAACAGCATGGCCGTAAGGGCGAAAAGGTAGGTGCGTGTCATGCCTCGCCTCCAAGGGTAAGAATGCCGCTCGACATGTTAGCAGTTCTCCGGCACCGTTCAACAACATGGGGATGCCTCCAACGCATCCAGCAAGGCAACGAGTGGCACCCCCACTCGCGCGAGCGCGCAACCGCCTCCGAGGATTTGCCGACGCCAAGAGGGACGCGTGTAGTATACTTGGTATTGGCTTGATGCTCAGAGAGCATCTGTCGCGAAATGCCGCGCGACGGGCGTTCGTAGCGCGCTCGTAAGAGCGTCTCTGAACCGCGCCACACCGCAAAGCCGCAGCACGGAACGCACTGACGTGCGAGCTACAAGCTGCCTGCGTGCATTTCGAAAGTGGTTCTTGCCCGTTTCTTCATGTCATGGGCCAGTATCGGGAAAGGAGGAAATGATGGTTGAGATTCACATAACTCCCGATCAGTTGGGTTTCCTATTGGAGATTCTGGAGCGAGAGCTTCGGGGCCTCCGGTCGGAGATCCACCATACCGACTCCAGGGACTACCGCGAACGCCTGTTGGCGCGCAGGAAGACGCTCGAGGACTTGCTCGCGGTTCTGCGTGAGCACGAGTCCCCCGCCGCGGTCTGATACGGGCGCGCGGCTAGAGATCCACTGCCTGCCCCGTCTTCGCGGATTGGTACGCGGCCTCGATCATGCGCTGCACTTCGAGAGACTCGGCCGCGCCGGACGTGGGCTCCTGGCCGGTCCGAACGCACTCGACGAAATGGGCAACCATCGCGGCCGTGGGGTCGGCAGACGAGTCGAACTCCTCCTTCAGCTCCCCGCCCTCGTAGTGGCGCACGCGCGCGCGCTGTGCGTCGATGCTGCCCTTGGTGCCGTGGAGCGTGATGCGCGTTTCCGCGGGCAGGGTGAGGAAGCACACCACGAGCGAGCCGATGGCGCCGTCCGCGTACTCCAGGTTTACCACGGCCTTGTCGTCGATGTCGTAGTCCGTGCCCGGCGCGGCCTTCATGCGGCCGGTCGCGGCGTGGATGCGCGCGGGCAAGCCCTTGTACCAGTGCATGAGGTCCAGGGGGTGCCAGCCGGAGTCGATGAGCGCGACGCCGCCGGACTTGGCCTCCTCTCCGCGCCAACTCCACTGGTTGTCCAGGGCCTTGGTCCAGCGGTACGTGATGCGGCCGGTGACCATGAACACGTCGCCGAGCGCGCCGGAGTCGGCGATCTGCTTCATGCGCCGAAAACTCTCGCCGAACTTGTTCTGCCCGCCGATCATGACGATCTTGCCCGCCTTCTGCGCGGCCGCGGCGATGGCCTCCGCGTCGGCCAAGTTTCGGGCGAAGGGCTTCTCCTTGAGCACGTGCGCGCCGCTGTCGACCGCGGCGCAGACCGCATCGCGATAGAGATAGTGGGGCAGGCTGATCATGGCCGCGTCGCATTGCTCGCGCTCGAACAGGCGGCCGAAGTCATCGTACGCCGCGGCGCCGAACCGCTTCGCGGCCTCTTCGCGCGCGTCGGGGTTCACGTCGCACACTGCGACAATCTCGACGTCCGGGTGGTTCGCCAGTGCATTGACAAGCGCACTGCCGCGGCCAGCCACGCCTACGAGCGCGGAACGTAGCTTCTCTGTCACAGGGGATCTCCGTTAGGGCCGGGGACGCGATGCGGAAGCCGCAATCCCCCCTTTAGCAGACATTTATGTGAGGCAGTTGATTGGACTCTCGTCGGACGCGTGCCGAGGCCATGTCTTGGCATCGCTCGCCAGGTCTGAGACCATGAGCATTGCCAGATCGGGCGGCGACCGCTGAGGCTAAGTAAAT
>JAJRTI010000215.1 GCA_024278415.1 Planctomycetota bacterium
CGGGCCTACAACATCTCCATCAGCAGCGATTTCGTGCACTGGTCGACGCCTCGGTTCTTTTTCGGCGCGGACGCGGAGGATCAGCCCCTGGCCCTGAAGGTCATTCGCGAACGGCTCGCAGACCCAGGGCTCGCCAAGCCGGTGTTCATCGATCCGGATCCCGCCGCGGGCTGGAAACCGCCTCCGTACCATCACATCCCCACGTGGCGAGCGGAATGTTACAACCACGGCGTGTTTCCGTACGAGGGACTGTACATCGCCCTGCCCATGATCTATTACCCCGTCGGCCTGCGCCAGCCGGAGCGGAACAACGCGGACGGGTTTCATCACATCCAGTTAGCGATGAGCCGCGATCTGATCCACTGGAAACGGCTCGGCGACAGGAAACCCTTCATTGGGCCGTCGCGTATCGACAGCGGCTTGGTGGGCGTGTTCGATCGGATGCAGTTGATACCGACCAACCAGCCCGTAGAGCGGGGCGACGAGCTGTGGTTTTATTATGTTGGCGCGAAGTGGCGAGTGCCGATCTATGACCGTTACACCGACGGCGCACCGCGGGAGATCAACACACTGAGTCCCGAAGAAAAGGCCGATTACGACGATGGCTGGATGGCGGTCTGTTTGGCCGTGCTGCGGAGGGACGGATTCATTTCATTGGACGCCGACGGCGAAAAGGGGCGCCTCTTGACACGGCCGATACGGCTCGCCGGCAAGCAACTCTTGCTCAATCTGGACGCAGGCGAGAGCGGCAGCGCCCTCGTGGAAATCCTGGACGAGAAGGGGCAGCCCCTTCGGGGGTTTGGGGTTCGCGATGCTACGCCTGTCACTGGCAATGCGGTTCGGCTGGCTGTGCGTTGGCGGGCCGGGGGAGGGCTGAGTCAGCTCAGCGGCAAGGCAGTGCAATTGCGGATTCATTTGGATCGCGCGAAACTGTACGCGTTTTGGACGGAATAGCCGGTCTGACTTCCGTCTCCTTTTGGCGCTCGCAGGATGGGGTGCGTTGTTCGAGGGCCGAGATCAACAGGCTTTTCTTGAAAGTTCACAAGGCGGGCCAATCGCGGACAGCCACCGCTTTCTGTAATCGCCCGCAGCCTGGCAGTTTCGGCTACAGCCCACAGCCTGGTGGCTTTGGCTACATCATCGAGTCGTGCAGCCGCATGACCGGGAGCCAGCAGGCGAGCACCACGGCTGCACAGAGCGCGAGGGTGAGAACCAGGAGGGCGATCTGAGCCGCGGCCGCGGCGCGCCTTGCGTGGACGGCCAGGCGTTGGGTGAGGAGGGCATGCTCGGGGCGGGCTTGGTCCGCATGGTCGAGTTGCGCTCGAAACTCTGCGCGTGTGGCGAAGCGCGCGGCGGATGCGAGTGCATAGAGCCGTCCGAGCCATGGCAGCCGCGGCAGCCATCGGCTCAGACGCTCGCGGCCCTCCGGACGACGCCAGTAGAGCACGAGCACCAACGCGAGCAGCAGCGCGGAGAGGAAGAGCGGCCATACCACGACTTGGAAGAGAAGCGCCCCATAGAGCACGACGCGTGTGATCAGCGGCCTCGCGATGCCGAGCGCGGCGAGCGCGTCGCCGAATCGGGGGAGCATCCACGTGCCCAGGAGGGCGGCGATGGCCATGAACGCGAGGGCGCATAGGGCCGGCACGAACGCGGCGGTCCTGGCGGCCGACTCGATCTGGTCCATGCGCTGGTAGTGCTCCGACGCGGCGCGCGCAACCTCCTGCGCGGGTTGGGCCCGCAGGGCGGCCGACAGGATGTGCGCCTCCGGCTCGCCAAACGCTTCTTGATTCCCCTTCACCAGACAGCGAAGCCCGCCGTCATCCGCCTCTGCCGCGCCTTCAACCAGTTCCCGCAGCTTCCTCGATCCCGTACATGAAACGGCCCGGCGAAGGGCCTTCTTCTCGTCGGCTCCCTCGGCCGGGCTGCGTTCGATCTCGATGGCCAGTTGGCTAAAGAAGAGGCTCAGTTCGGCCGGTCGCATCATCCGGTTCCGGACTCCTGGCGTGTGGCACGTGCTGGAGAACCGGCCGGCGCCAGCCGACCGCGGCTACTCCTCCTCTTCGGCATCGGGCTTCTTCGCCTTGGCGATGATGCCTTGAGCCACGTTGGAGGGCACGATGTCGTAGTGGGAGAACTCGATGCTGTACGCGCCTTGGCCGCCGGTCATGGACTTGAGTTCGGTCGCGTAGTTCACGATCTCGGACATCGCGATTTGTGCGCGGATGACCTGCATGTTGCCGATCCCGTCGCCGCCTTGGATACGGCCGCGGTGGCTAGAGATGTGGCCTGAGATGTCGCCGAAGAACTCGTTGGGCACGGTGACTTCGAGGTTCACGATGGGCTCGAGCAGCACGGGCTTGCCCTTCATGAACGCGTCTTGGAAGGCCTTGGCTCCGGCGAGCTTGAACGCGGCCTCCGACGAATCGACCGGGTGGTGCTTGCCATCGTAGAGTTCGACCTTCACGTCGACCACAGGGAAGCCGGCGAGGACGCCCTTGGCCATGGTCTCGACGATGCCCTTCCGCACGGCTGGGATAAACTGGTGGGGGATTGCGCCGCCGACGACTTGGTCGTCGAACTCGAATCCTTCGCCGCGCTCCTGCGGAATGAGGCGGATCCACACCTCGCCGAATTGGCCACGGCCACCGGTCTGCTTCTTGTGTCGGTAGCTCGTGTCCGACGCGACCGTCGTCGTTTCCTTGTAGGGGATGGTCGGTTGCTTGGTATCGACCTCGACTTGGAAGCGTTCCTTGAGCCGGGCGAGCATGAGATCCACGTGGAGGCTGCTCATGCCCGTCACGACCGTTTCGCCAGTTTGGGCGTCGCGCGAGATTTGGAACGTCAGGTCCTCTGCGGCCAGTTTGGCCAGGGACGTGCCGATCTTCTGCTCGTCGCCGCGGCTCTTGGGTTCGACCGCGAGCGAGACCATCGGCGTGGGCAGGGTGGGCGCGGGCAGCACGACTGGGCGCTGCTGTGTATAGAGCGTGTCGAAGATATTCAGGTCTTCGAGCTTGGCGAAGGCCATGATGTCGCCCGGTATGCAGCCTTCGACCTGCTCTTGTTCCCGGCCCATGGGCCGGAGGATCTGCGCGGCGCGCATGCTCTTGCCCGTGCCCGACGACATGAAGGAGAACTCGCCCTGCATCTTGCCGGAGTGGACGCGGAAGTAGCAGAGCTTGCCCACGAAGGGGTCGGTGACGACCTTGAAGACGTGTGCGCAGAGCGGCGCGTCGGCGTCCACCTCGATCTCGATCGTGGCGGCGTCGTCTTCCGACTGGGGATCCTTCGCCACGCGCTTGAGCCCGTCGATGGGGCTGGGAAGCACGTCCGCGAAGAAGTCCGCCACTTCGTCGAGGCCTTTGTCCGCGCGGCCCGCGCAGCACAGCACCGGCACGACCGAGCCTTCGGCCACGGCCTTGCTGAAAAGTGCGTTGATCTCTTCGGGGGCGATTTCCTCTTCCATGAGGTAGCGTTCGAGCACCTCCTCATCGGACTCGAGGATCGTCTCTGCCAGCGAGTTGCGCATATCGTCCACGTCGCCGATGACTCCGTCCGGCGCGCTCTCGGGCGGGGCCATGAGGTTCACCACGCCGGCGAAGTCGGGGCCGGAGCCGATGGGCAGGAACACCGGCGCACACTCGTTGCCAAAGTTCTCCTTGATCAGATCGAGGAGTCCCATGAAGTCGACGTTCTCGCCGTCCATTTTGTTGATGAGGATCACCCGCGCGAGGCCAGCATTCTTGGCCAGGTCCCACACCTTGCGCGTGTTGAGTTGGATGCCGGCAGGGGCGGAGATGGTGAGCACGACCGTCTCGACTGCGGGCAGCGCGCTCACGACTTGGCCCACAAACTCCGGATAGCCGGGCGTGTCGATGATGTTCAGCTCTTTGCCCTTGTGGGTCACGTGCACGACGGACGAGTCAATGCTCATACCGCGCGCCTGCTCCTGTGGGTCGCTATCGCAGATGGTGGTGCCGTCTTCGACGGTGCCGACCCGGCCGGTCACGCCGGCCTTGTGCAGCAGGTGCTCCACGAGCGTGGTCTTGCCGGCGTCGCCGTGTCCGGCGAGTGCGAAGTTGCGGATGTCCTTGGTCTCGTAACTGGCCATATGATGTCTCCAGCGGAAGCGGACTCGGTGGCGAATCTCCTTCACCTACATGCGCGTCCTCGGCCCCCCCCAGATCGCCCCGCATCGCGCAGTTGCTGTCCGCCGTGCGGCGGATGGCTCCGCAGCCTGGCTCTGCGCATGAGATGTTCAGGATGAGGCGAGAAACGCAAAATTATAGCAAGCGAATGCGGAATATCAAGCGATTTGGACCCACTGGCGCGCTGGCCGAGGCCGTCCAGCGCGAGTGGCCGCGGGCGCGGGATTCGTCAGCACACCCGGGGCGGGTTAGGTCCGCCCGTCCGAGCGGGGCTGGGCGCTATTCCCAGCCTTGAGCCGGTCTCGCCAGGTGAGCGCCTGCGCTTGCGTCCACACCCCTGCGATGGCCCGTCCACACTTGGCGCACTTCCCGCCACGCATGCCCACGATGCGCACTTGGTAGCCCATACGATGGATCAACACGGCCCGGCAATTCGGGCAGTACGTGTGTTCGCCCGGGTGGCCGTTCACGTTGCCCACGTACGCGTAGTTGAGCCCGGCCTTCATTGCGATGTCTCGCGCCATGGACACGGTCTGCACCGGCGTGCGCGGGAGGTTGCGGAGGCGATACGTGGGGTAGAAGCGCGAGAAGTGTATGGGCACGTCTGGCCCCAACTCCTTGCGCACCCACTGGCACATCTCGGTCAACTCGCGGCGGCCGTCGTTCAGCGTGGGGATGACCAGCACGACGATCTCGAACCAGATGCCGGTGCCCTTGAGCGTCTTGAGCGTGTTGAGCACGGGCTCCAAGTGGCCCGCGCACACCTTCTGATAGAAGTCTTCGGTAAACGCCTTGAGGTCGATTTTGACCGCGGTCAGTTGCTCGCAGAGCTTGTCGATGGCGGGTGCGCTCATGTAGCCGGCGGAGATCATTACGCCGCCCACGTTCCGTTTGCGCGCGGTCGTGGCCGTGTCATACATGTACTCGTAGAAAACGGTCGGCTCGGAGTACGTGAATGCAACGGTTGGGGAGTTCGACGCGATGGCTCCCTGCACCACGCGCTCCGGCGGCACGTAGGCCGAGCGCACCTGTTCCGGACGGAACTGCGAGATCTCCCAGTTCTGGCAGAACTGGCATTCCATGTTGCAGCCGGCCGTGGCGATGGAGAAGGTGAGCGTGCCGGGGAGGTAGTGGAAGAGGGGCTTCTTCTCGATCGGGTCGCCGGGCCGGAAGGTGCAGGGCCGGGAATGCACGAGCGTGTAGTACGTGCCGGCGCGGTTTTCCCGCACGCCGCAGAACCCGCGCTCGCGGTCCGCGACGCGGCATTCTCTGGGGCAGAGCGTGCACTTCACGCGCAGGTTGTCGAGCTTCTTGTAGAACGAGGCTTCCTTGATGAATTGGCGCTGGTCGCCGAAGTCGGCCAGTGGATCCTCGGCCGCGCCCGCGGCCCAGCACAGAGCGCCGGCCGCGCCTGCGCAGAGCATTTCGCGTCGGGTGAATTTGGGAGTCATGGGAGAGTCTCCACTCAGCAAGCGGCTGGCGGGGGGCGGGCAGTGCAGTAAAGCGTAAACACGTAAGACGTAAGCAGAGCGGCTTCATCCCGCCGCTTTACGCTTTACGTTTCACGTTTCACGTTTCACGCCTTACGCTTCCAGCCTCACGATCCGCTTAAGGTCGCCTTCGCCCACGCCAAGCTTGGCGGCCGTATCGATATGCTTTGCGGGGCGTCCAGCCTCGGCCAGTGTGGGCAGGCCCTTTTCGCGTCGCTTAGCCTCGATGGTCGCTTGGATGATGCGGTCCATCGTGACGCTGTCGGCTGCGACGAGCATGGAGTTGTGCGGCCACACGGTGCGCGGCTTGTAGGACGGGCCCCCGTCGTACTGCGGCCGCACCGCGTCGCACACGTTGAGGCGCAGTTTGCCGCGGATTTCCTCGTGGGTGGATAGTTCGGCCACGTACGGGTCGCAGTTGTTGAGGTGATACTTGTTGGGGTTGTGGATGACGCCGTAGAGGTTCTTCATCGCGCCCGACACGCCGGCCAGGTCGTGGTCCTTCATGATGGGCACGTCCACGAGCGCGGTGCAGAAGCGGGTGAGGATCTTGCTGAAGCAACTGCCCATGTGTGGCAGCATCGAGATCTCCTCCTCGTAGCCCGAGCCGCGCAGGGAGTCCGTGCCGAAGCAGCGCACCCCGCCTGTGTAGTTGAGCTTGTATCCGCAGGCCTGAAGTTCGCGGTCGAAGCGGTCCCAGATCACGATGTTCTCGTCGCGGACCCCGGCCTTGCGAACCCCCTCGACGATGGCCTCCACGATTCCCCTTCGGGAGGAGAGCTGCGGGCCGGCGAGCGTATTGATCTTGATACCGACGCGGTCGCTCGGCTTGAACAGCTCGCCCCAGGCGTCTCGGGCCGCGGCTCGGCCGGTGAGTTGGCACACGGATCGGTCGAGCGCGTCGGCCGCCCATTTCTTGAGATCGTCCTGCGAGGCCGTGGCGAGGCCCTTGCGCTGGGCGCTCACGATTCTGCCGCGCATGGCTTGGGCCTGCGGTGCGTCGTCTGCCGCGGAGCAGCCGCCCGCTCCGGCGAGCAGGCCCGCGCCGAGCCGGAGGCCGGTCGCCATGAACTCGCGTCGGTCGACGTTGGCGTTGGAGGTGGAACCATGCATCATGTCGCTCATCGCATGCGCTCCCCAGCCTTGGCAAGCACGATGCCAGCCGGTAGACTGGCGAAGCTTCGCAAGTTCAATGGTATCACCGCCCGCGAGGTCCGTCAAACTTGTCCGTGTTAGGAGCGCTCCATGTCCATTATCGACGCGATCAAGACCGAGGTGCAGGGAATCGAGAACATGCTCATTGAGGTGCGGCGCGATCTGCACGGCCACCCCGAACTGGGCTTCCAAGAGCACCGCACCGCGGGCATAGTTGCCGACCGGCTGACGGAGGCCGGGCTGGCCGTGCAGACCGGGGTGGGTAAGACCGGCGTGGTGGCGCGTGTTGACGGCGATGGGGACAAGTGCTTCGGGTTGCGCGGCGACATGGACGCGCTGCCCATCGAGGAGCTGGCGGACGTGCCGTACAAGTCGGCCACGCCCGGCATCATGCATGCCTGCGGCCACGACGTGCATACGACCGCGCTGCTGGGTGCGGGGCTCGTGCTCCAGAAGCTGCGCGATCGGCTTCCGGGCAAGGTGAAGCTCGTGTTCCAGCCGGCTGAAGAGACCGTGGGTGGTGCGATGCCCATGATTGAGGATGGCGTGCTGGAGAACCCCAAGGTCGGCGCGGCCTGCGCGATCCACACAGACGGCGACATCCCATGGCACACCATCGGCCTGCTCTACGGCGAGAATCTGGCGGCCGCGGACGTGCTCGAGATCGACATCGAGGGCCGGGGCGTGCACGGCGCGATGCCGCACGAGGGCCGGGATCCGATCCTGGCCGCGTCCAACGTGGTCGTGGCGCTCCAGCAGCTTGTGAGCCGGCGCATGGATCCCCTCGATCCAGCCGTGCTGAGCATCTGTGCGATTGAGGGGGGGACCGCGTTCAACATCATCCCGCCCAAAGTGTCGCTCAAGGGCACGGTGCGTACGCTGAACGAGGAGACGCGGGCCAAGATGGAGGAGTGGGTGCTGGAAGTGGCCGCGCACGCAGCCGAGGCCTACGGTTGCACCGCGCACGTGAACTACATGCGCGGCTGCCCGCCGCTGGTGACGGACCACGACGTGACCGCGACCGTGGAGCGCGCGGGCACGAGGGCGCTGGGCGAGGAGAACGTGGTGATCCGTAAGAAGCCGGTCATGGGTGCGGAGGATTTTGCCTATTTTGCGGAGCGTGTGCCGTCGGCGCACATCATGCTGGGCATCAAGCCCGACGCGGACTACCCCAAGATCAGCTTCCACGATCCCCACTACTGGGCCGACGACCGATGCCTCGCGACGGGCGTGACGATCTTGTGCGCCGCGGCTTTCGAGTGGTTGGGGTAGAGCCCGGCAGGGGAAGACACGGGACACCGCGCTTGAAGCGGCAGATACCGCGCGACGGGGCGTGGCCGCGTGCTTGTGCATCAACCAGGGCCGGCCTCCTCGCGCAGCCTCTGGCCGCCATCAAAGAGATCGGAGATATCCCACGGGTTGGCGGAACCGCCCCTTGGATGCCTTCACGGCCAGCAACCGCGACAAAAAACAGGAAGTTGCGCGGTGTGCGCGTACTCTCGACAGCGTATTGCGTGTCTCGAATCGCGATCCGAATACGCAATACGCAATACGGAACAGCAAACCTGCGCCCCACACGCCATGTCTTGCCTCTGATCCATGGCGGTTCGTGGCCTTGGGTGCGAGCACAGCCCGCCTTGTGAAGCTGCCATCACGCTGCTTATGCATGCTCTGGGGTGAGAAGTGAAAAGAACTTCCGATATCCTCGTGTGGCTGGGTGTCGGTTGTGGGGGGGGGCGGCGTTCAAGTCGCGCCATTCTCGTCGAAAACCGAAAACCGAAAACCGATAATTCGTCCATTGGATCAGTGATTTCACGGAAGTCGTGGCCACCCCGGCGAGGCGGATATCGTGCCGAACACCATTGGGGCAGGACCTTTCTCAGAAATGGCGCCCTGATTCCCGGAGGGCGGGATGGCAGGGCTGCTCGGGAGAAGTGGGGGGGGAACCGGGCGATCCTGGCGTAAGAGTTGCGCGTCAGCCCCCCGCGCCTGGGTTCGCACCAGTGAGCCTCGGCCGGGGCGCATGGGGAAACTCCTGTTCCTCAGAGTTGACTTGTGGTGTTTTGTGTTGTACAACGATATGTCATGTGACCCGGTGATGGCATCTGATACATCAGCGGTGCTTGGCCGCGAGTTCGGGAGCACTGTCATGCGCGATCAGTCAACGACAGACCGAAGCCCCAATCAGCAAGCTTTCCTGGATGTGGAAGGTGCGGCTGTGTACTTGGGTCTCAACGACCAGACTGTGCGTCGGTTTGCTCGGGAGGGCAGGATGCCGGCGTTCAAGATGGGGCGCGAGTGGCGATTCAGGCGGACCACGCTCGACTCGTGGATCGAGTCCAGGCAGATGGGGGGGGCGCCGTCCCGCGTGCTGGTAGTGGACGACGAGGCCGCGATCCTGCGTCTCGTGGCTGCCGTGCTGAAGCAGGCGGGCTTCGATGTTGTCACCGCAGCCAGTGGCGCAGCCGCGCTCGATTTGGCTGCACAGTCGCTCCCAGACGTGATCATGCTGGACCTCAAAATGCCGGACATGGACGGCCCTGAGACGCTTCGGCGCTTGCGCGAGCGCGGGGACGACACGCCGGTCATCATTCTGTCTGGCTACCCCGACAGCGAACTCATGCACCGGGCTCTACAGTTTTCCCCACTCATGGTGCTCGCCAAGCCGGCCGAGTCTGGACAGTTGGTCGAGGCTGTGAAGAGGGCACTCAAGACGCACGAGCCAGCCTAGGCGTTATGCAGGAACATGGCTGATAGTCCATACAGACTGCTGCTTATCGAGGACGATCCTGAGGACGCGTTCCTGGTGTGCGAACTCCTGGTCGGCTTGGCTGGCATCGAGGGTACCCGACGCGGCTTCGAAGTCGAGCAGGCCACGCGCCTGGACGAAGGTCTGGAGTTGGCCCAAGAGGACGGGTTCGACGTGCTCTTGCTGGATCTGGGGCTGCCCGACAGCGACGGGCACGATACGGTCACCCGCGCCCGGAGCGCAGCGCCGTCGTTGCCGATTATTGTGCTGACCGACCGCGACGACGAAGCTTCCGGCTACGAGGCCGTGCAGCTCGGGGCGCAGGACTTCCTCTCTAAGAGCAATCTGAACAGCGCGCTTCTCAGGCGGAGTCTCCTCGCCGCCATCGAGAGGCACCACCTGTCGGCCGAATTGGATCGCCGTGCACAGGAGCTGCACACGCTCTTGCGCGTCCATGAGACAACCATCGCCACCATGCCCTCGGCGCTGCTTGTGCTGGACTGCGGCCTAAACGTCGTCATGGCGAACCGGCGATATCTGGAGGTGACAGACGTGGGCCAGGGCGAGGTTGCGGGCAAGAACGTGGCCGACATCCTCCCCAGCACCTTGCTGCACGAACAAGGCCTCTATGAACGCATGCGCCGGGTCGCGGAAGACGGCGGGGAGGACACGGCCACCGGGGTGCTCCACGAGTCCGCGGACCACGACCGCAAGTTCTTGGACATTCGCATCTGTGGCGTGCACTCGCCCGAGGGCGCTCCCACGGAGCCGCGGGTGCTGGTCGTGATCGAGGACGTGACGCAGCAGACCGTGCTGGAGCGCCAACTGCGGCAGGCCGCGAAGATGGAATCCGTGGGCCAACTCGCCAGCGGCGTGGCCCACGACTTCAACAACCTATTGACCGGCATCAAGGGCTACGCGCAACTCGCGCTCCAGAGCGCCGGACCGGGGTCGTCCGTGTCCGCGGATCTCAACGAGATCTGTGAACTCACGACCCGCGCATCCAACCTCACGCGGCAGCTCTTGATGTTCGGCCGGCAGCAGCCCATGGATCCTGTGCCCATAGACCTCAACACCGTCGTCAAGGACATGCTGGGGATGCTCCGGCGGCTCATCGGCGAGCACATCGAGCTGGCGTTCGAGGCTGGAGAGAACCTGGGGCTTGTCTTGGCCGACCCCTCGCAGATGGAGCAAGTGGTGCTCAACCTCGCGGTCAATGCCCGCGACGCGATGCCCCAAGGAGGGAAGCTCCTCATTCGTACGGCCAACGTTGAACTGAGGCACCGCTACGTGAGGACTCACCTCGGCGCCCGCATTGGGCCCAAGGTGCAACTCTCGGTCAGCGATACAGGCTGCGGCATGGACGAGGAGACGCGCGACCACATCTTCGAGCCGTTCTTCACGACCAAGGAACTGGGCCGGGGCACGGGCCTCGGCCTCGCCGTGGTGTACGGCGTTGTCAAGCAGCACAGCGGGTACATCTGGGTGGACAGCGAACTCGGCAAGGGCTCGACGTTTGACATTTTTCTGGACCGGGTGGACACGGAATTGCGGCCGGAAGAGGACGATGCGGTCGCATCCCCCGCGCCTGCCGGCTCGGAGACGATCCTGCTTGTCGAGGATGAGCCGGCCGTGCGGCTCACGATCCAGCGAGCGCTCGAACTCAACGGTTACGCGGTCTCGAGCGCAGCGAACCCCGAGGAGGCGCTGGCCTTGTTCGGCCAGGAGGGCGCGGGCCACTTCCAGTTGCTGGTGACAGATGTGGTCTTGCCAGGCGGCAACGGGCCAAGCCTGTTTGAGTCCCTCTTGGGCGAGGACTCCGGCCTGAAGGTGCTGTTCATGTCAGGCTACAGCAGCGATACGGTTGTTGCCCAAGGCGCGATTGAGAAGGGCCGCGCCTTTATCCAGAAGCCCTTCGGCCCACAGGCGCTGCTGGCCATGGTGAGGCAAGTGCTTGACGCGGGAGACGCGCCATGAGTACGCAAGACCAACCTCCACGATTGCTCATTGTCGACGATGACGAGTACATCCGGCGGCTGTGTGAACGCGTCGCGGTCGGGATGGGGTTCTCCTGCGCGACATCGGCCAATGGCCGCCAGGCCGCCGACCTCATGGCCGGCCAAGAGTTCGACATCGTGCTGACGGACGTGCGCATGCCTGATGGCGACGGCTTTGAGCTTTTCGAGCACGTCAAGACCCACGCGCCACAGACCGCGGTAGCCATGATGACCGGCTACGGCACGATCGAGCAAGCCGTCACCGCGTTCAAGGCCGGCGTGCAGGACTACCTCACCAAGCCGTTCGAACTGGATGCGCTCTCGAATCTGCTGCGTGATCTCGCACAGTGGCACGGCCGTAGCGACGCGGAGCTGGGCCTGGGGAGCGCGGCCGAGGGCGGTGAGGCGTTCCATGGTATCGCGGGTACGTACGAAGTCATGAAGGACGTGTTTCGGCGAATCATGCGCACCGCGGCCGTGGACAGCACCGTGCTGATCCTGGGCGAAAGCGGCACCGGCAAAGAACTCGTCGCACGCGCGATCCACGAGTGCAGCCTCCGGGCCGGCGAGCCCTTTATGCCGTTGGACTGCGGCGCGATCAGCGGCGAGCTGGTCGAGAGCGAACTTTTTGGCCACGTGAAGGGCGCGTATACCAACGCGTTCGAGTCGTCGCCCGGCATCTTGAGGGGCGCAGAACGCGGCACCGTGTTCCTCGACGAGATCGGTGAACTGCCGGTGCAAGTGCAGGCGAAGTTCCTGCGCGCACTCCAAGAGAAAGAAGTCCGACCCGTGGGCGCGGTCAAGCCCGAACCCTTCCATGCGCGGGTCCTCGCGGCCACGAACCGTGAGCTGGAGCAAGATATTGTCGATGGCCGCTTCCGCAAGGATCTCTTCTACCGCCTGCACGTCGTGCCTATTCTTGTGCCGCCATTGCGGAAGCGCCGAGAGGACATTCCGCTGCTTGTGGATGAGTTCCTCAAGAAATACGCGTCCCAGCGCCTCGTGGTTACGGACGAGGCCATGAGCGTGCTCATGCAGCACGACTGGCCCGGCAACGTCAGGGAGCTGGAGAACTGCATCGAACGAGCCTGCGTCATGAACACGACCGGGCGCATTGGCCCCGAAGACCTTTTCCTGGGCGCCGGGTCCAAAAGCCGCCCTGCCGAGGAGGCGACCGTGGATGATGGCGGCATCAAGCCGCTCGTGGACTACGAAAAGGAGGGCATCCTGAGGGCGCTGGCCAAGACGGGCTACAACAAGGCCCAAGCGGCCAAGGGGCTCGGGATTGCCATACCCACGCTCTACGCCAAGATGAAGAAATACGGGATCCCGCTGAAGCCCGAGTAGCCGGCGTGGCCGGTTGGGCGTGATAGGGGAGACAAGGCGTGTGGGGCGCAGGTTCGCTGTTCCGTATTGCGTATTTGGATCGCGATTCGAGATACGCAATGCGCTGCCGAGAGTGCGCGCACACCGCGCAACTTCTTGTTTCTCGCCGGCTTCGCGGCGAGAAAGGGGCGGCGGCGCTGCCGTCGGGCCGCTTGTAGTAGGGCGATTTATCGCCCGTCTGCCTCGTGAGAGCAAGGACGTTCGACGGGCAATGAATTGCCCTACTACAAGCCACGTCGCCTCGCGCCGCACACATCGACAACATGTTGTCCCGAGATTTGCGCGAAGGCACTAACGGCATTTCGCGATCTGACGTTAGATTTCCTTCTGGAGCCTTTAGTTTCTTAACGGCCTGTCGAGGGCAAACGGGCAGATAAGCAGAGCGTTTGGCGTTCAGGAATGCGATTCACCCAAGCGGGCGGCCTCTATCTGGGGGAGACGAGTCTCCGGGCACGAAGCCCTGCCCTCTGGCACGCGTCCTGCGATAGGGCGAGCAATACCTTTCCCACCTCACGGTGGGTATGTTCCGGCTGATCGCAACACGACACGAAGTGTAGGTGACAAGGATGTCAGACAACACGCAAGCAAGAATCCTGATTGTCGATGACGAGGCGTGCGTGCGCACCGTCATGGCGCGCTGGCTCGAACGCGAGGGCTATGCCTGCATGGCCGCGGCTAGTGCGCAGGAAGCGCTGGCCCTCATGGGGCGCGAGGAGTTTTCACTCCTCATGTCCGACATTAACATGCCGGGCATGTCCGGCATCGAGTTGCTCAGTCGAGTCCGCGAGGAGTGGCCCTTCGTGGCGACCGTCATGGTGACGGGTGTGGACGACCGCGACACGGCTGTGCACACGATGGAACTGGGCGCGTACGGCTATGTCATCAAGCCCTTCGAGCCCAACGAACTCATCATTGCCGTGGCGAATGCGCTGGAGCGCCGGCGCCTCGCGCTTGCCACCGTGGCGCACGAGCGTCGCCTGGAGCGCGCGGTGCGCGAACGCACCGCGCAGGTGCGCCGACGCGAGGAAGAGATCGCTTTGCGCCTGGTGTCCGCGTCGGAGTACCGAGACGAGGAGACTGGCGCACACATTCGCCGTATTGGGCGTTACGCCTACCTCTTTTCCCAAAGGCTGGGCTGGCGGCCGGAGCAAACCGACGATCTCCGGATCGCCGCACCCATGCACGATATCGGCAAAATCGGCGTGCCAGATTCCATCTTGCTCAAGAAAGGCAAGCTCTTGGCCGAAGAGTTTGAGCGCGTCAAGACTCACACGGTGATTGGCGCGAGCATCCTGAATGGATCCGACGTATCCGCGCTTCAAATGGCCAAGGATGTCAGCCTTTGCCACCACGAGAAATGGGACGGATCGGGCTACCCACAAGGACTTGCCGGCGAGGAGATTCCGCTCTCGGCTCGCCTGGTGGCCCTCGTGGATGTGTATGACGCACTCGTGCACAGGCGCGTGTATCGGCCTGCGCTGCCCGAAGCAGAGGCCCTCGATATCATGCAGCAGGGCCGTGGCTCGCATTTCGATCCGGCCCTGTTCGATTGCTTCATCGACCTGCTGCCAGAGTTTCGCAGAATCCGCACCGAACTCAACAAGAGCGCCCAGCCGGCCCACGCGGACAAGGCTGAGTCTGACGCGGCTTCCACGAATGCCGATTTCCACGCGCTGGCCGAGTCGGGCGCGTGGCCAAGCGCAGACGCCGAGCGTGTGGGCGCTGGGTTCGCGTCCGTGGCGTAATTGCATCTTGTATCGAAGAGAGACAAAGATGGCTGCCAGCGAACACGCATTCGAGATCGCTATGTCGGAGTTCGACTGGCGGTTCATCAGAATCGTGACCGAGCAAGGGCTCGTGAGCGACGTGGATCTGCTGCGTGTGCTTATGCACGAGACGTCGCTGCCAACGGCCGACGAGAATCGGCCGACGGTGCCCCAACTGATGCTCGACAAGCAGATCCTCACATACGAGCAGATCGATGCCGTGCTGAAGTAGATGTTCGGCCACGGTGATGACTCCCCTGCTGATGGCGAGCCCATGATGGAACCCGAGCCTGCCGCTTGCTCGGGCGCCGATTGACCTCCGCCCTGGCGCGCGTGCAGCGTCCCTTGTGGCTCCCCGCGCGCGGGCTCGACGGCCAAGCCGCGCTCGCATGGGAGCCAAGCCAGCTATAGGAGACACAGAGATGAGCAGTTCGAAAATCCATCGCTCTCGGGCCTTGGAAGACATTGTGGATGCACGTGAACTCGAACCCCACCGTGTTCGAGCCGCGCTGCGGCTGAACAAGTGGGGCGGCCGGCTCGCAGCGAGCATGGGAGCGCTGCTGCCGGCCTGCATCATGCTCGTGTACGGATACTATCGATCCCTGCGTGGCGAAGTCCCGCCGAACGCCGCGTCCCCTATTGGCGTCATCCTCACCATGGCGTACTTCGCGGTGCTCCAGTACATGATCTTCGTGGTGGGCGGCACCATCATGAAAACGCGTTACGAGGTGAACCGCCAACTTGAAGATCTGCGCCGCGAGATGCTCAAGCGCATGCCCCTGCCGGCCGACCAAGAGGATCCGGCCGCCAGCTTGCCCGCCCGAACCGACCGGCCCGGCACGGCTCGCAAGCGGCAACGATCGCTGACCAAACGCATGAGCGGCGCCCGCAAGATGAACGGCGACGCGCTCGATAACGCCGTCATCGATCTGCGAGGCGTAAGAGCCCAGTGCCAGAAGATCGTTCCATGGTTCAGCAGCCCGGCGAAAGCACAGACCTACCGGGTGCTCAACATCGGTCCTGGCGGCTTGGCCCTGCGATGCAGCAGCGGGCTCAAACAAGGCGATCGGCTCCAGATTCGGCTCATCGCTCCCGGCTGTGAGCCCCTGGAACTGCGCGCCCAAGTCCGATGGCACGGCGACGATGGGGAGCACGATCCCGGCGCCGTGGGCGTGGAGTTCATGCCCTTCAACGACCAACACGATGGCAACCCCAAGACGGCCCAAGCGCAGATCGATCAGTTCCGCGAGTTGGCCGACATGGTCAAAGCCGCAGTGTAGCAGCCCCCGAGCCTCTCGCCGCGGGTTCTCTGAAGCATCCATGGCCCGTGACAACTCCAGCGACGCCTGGCCGCGGCAGAGGCTCTTCCACCACTGTGCAACGGCCCTTCCCTTCGGGAGGGGCCGTTGCTTTTCTGTACGGAGATCTTATCTCGGCCCCAACACTGTTCGCACCCGGAGGGCCATGACAGATTTGTGTCGACCTTACGCGATGTTGCCGGCCTGGCTGGTTTTCGATTGTCGCGGTGTTCGCTTGCCACACCGACAACCCCCTCTAGGTGCTCAGGGGTCTCATGGAGATCGCCACGGCGCCATGGGGGAGATGGCGTGTCGAACAGCGTGCTGGCAGCCCCGGCTTGGCACGCGTAGCCGCAGTGGGTATACTGAGGTCCGTCCTCACCCCATGAGCCCAAATGAACCGACGGAGCCGTCCATGAGCCAGCAATTGCAAGATCGCATTCGGGACATTGTTTTCAGCGTCGACGCGATCGACTGCCACACGCACATCCAACCGCAGCAGCCCAAGTCCCAGGACATCGGCGACATCCTTTTCTACCACTGGGTCGTCACCGAGATGGCGAGCATCGGGCTCGACAGGAACTTGGTGCACCCCGCCTTGCCCACCGAAGAGCGCGTCACCAACGCATTGCCCTTCCTCCGCCAGATCGCCAATACCTCCACCTACTGGTGCGTGATTAGCGCGATCCGCGATCTCTACGGCGTGGACGTGTGGGAGCTGACCGACGACAACTGGCGGCCCATCAACGAGAAGGTCGTGGCTGGCGCGGACAACCCGGACTGGTTGCGCCACGTGCTCAAGGAGAAAGCCAAGGTCTCAGCGTCGTTCCTCACCTTCGAGTGCAACGAGCCCGTGCCGGAGTTCGACCCCGACTTCTTCGCGGCCACGCTGCGCATCGACCAGTACATCAACGACATTAGCGACCCCAAGAACCTCGCGAAGCTGTCCGAGCAGACCGGCATCGACGTGTCGTCGTGCGACGCGCTGGAGCAGGCGTTCGGCAAGCTCATGGACATCTATGGCGGGTACGGAAGCCGGACCCTCACCGGCGCGTTCGTGCCCAAGGTGCGCGTGGCCGAGCCCACAAAGGCCGCCGCGGAGGCCGCGCTTCAGAAGGTGCTCTCGCTCTCGCCCAACGCCGCGGCCGGCGACAAGGACGAAACGTTCAGCCATAGCGTCCGGCCCCTGGGCAACCCGGCGCTGAGCGACGACGAGAACATGGCGCTCATCGCGTTCGCCATGCACGCGACCTGCCGGTGTGCAAGTGAGAAAGCCATGCCGTTCCAGATGATGTTCGGCATCGATCGGCCACTGCCCGGCGGCAAGTCCGCAAGCGCCGGCATTGCGAAGCAGCTCATGGAGCTGTGCGAACTGTTCGCCAAATACCCCAAGGTGCCCTTCATGATGACCTTGGCCAACGTCGTGCAGACGCACGAACTCGCGGTGTTCGCCAAGCTCTACCCCAACGTGCACATCGCCGGCCACTGGTGGTACACGCTCGTGCCGACCCACATGCGCGCGCAGATTGCCGAGCGCTTGGAGATCGTGCCCGCGCCCAAGATCGGAGGGTACTTCAGCGACGCGTACAACGCCGAGTGGAGCTACGGCAAGGGCAAGCTCCTGCGCACGCAGATCGCCGCGGTCCTCACGCAGAAGGTCGAGCAAGGCGAGTTCACCGAAGCCACCGCGGCCCGCGTCGCACAGCAACTCATCTGCGACAACAGCAAGCGCGTCTACGGGCTGTGAGAGATTCGCCGCAGAGAGCCTGACTGGTCAGGACTGGTCGGACTCGCCGCGCACATCCAGCGCTAGAGATCCCTCCTTCCTGTCTCCGTGGCCTTCGGGCTTCCACACATGGCCGACTTCGACGACAGAATCGACCTCTTCCTCGACTACCTCGCGGTCGAGTGCGGCCTCGCGGACAACACCATTACCGCGTACCGCCGCGACCTGCGGAAATTCTCTGACTTTCTCGAAGGCCGCGGCATCTCCGACCTGGCCAAGGTCAAGCCCGACACGGTGGTGCGGTTCATGCGCGAGCAGAAGGACGCGGACATCAGCGTCAACTCCATCGCACGCTACCTCGCGGCGCTCAAGATGTGGTTTCGCTTCCTCTTCATGGAAGGCATGCTCGCGAAGGACGCGGTGTCCGTGCTCGATTCGCCGCGGCTGTGGCGCAAAATCCCCGAC
Source organism: Planctomycetota bacterium (assembly GCA_024278415.1). The sequence goes on from JAJRTI010000215.1 coordinate 18,181, forward strand.
GTGCTCGACGAGAAGGACGTGGCCAAACTCCTGCGCGCGCCCAACGCGGACACGCCCCTGGGCCTGCGCGACAAGGCGATCCTCGAAGTGCTCTACGCTACCGGCGCACGCGTGTCGGAGGTGGTGGACCTCGAACTCACGAGCGTGAACCTCGATTACCGCTTCGTGCGCTGCATCGGCAAAGGCAACAAGGAGCGCATCGTGCCTCTTGGGACCAAGGCCATCGACGCGGTGCGCGACTACATCGTCGAGGTGCGCGGCAAGCTGCTCAAGGGCAGGGCCGAGGCGCGGCTCTTCCTGAGCCGTTTCGGCAAGCCGCTCGACCGGAAGACCCTCTGGCGCATGGTCAGGCGCTACGCGCTCAAAGCCGGCATCAAAAAGCACGTGTCGCCCCACACCTTGCGCCATTCGTTTGCCACGCACCTGCTGTCCGGCGGCGCGGACCTGCGGTCCGTGCAGGAGATGCTTGGCCACGCGAGCATCTCCACCACCCAGATCTACACCCACGTGGACAAGGACCGGCTCAAGTCCATCCACAAGCAGTTCCACCCGCGCGCGTAGTGGGAGTTCAGCATGTTCCGAAGAAAGCCAGAGAAACGATCCCTCCGTCTTCGCACGCGGCTTGTGATCGTCCTCGCACTCATCGGGGGCGGCTACCTGCTCCTTCGCCCGGACCCTGAGCCCGCGCCATCCCCCCAGCCGGCCGCCTCGCCCAAAGCCGGTCCCGCGCCGGCCCCTCGCACCCCGCCCGCGCCGCCGCCCATACGCCTCGCCCCGCGCAAGGCCGAGGAGGAGGCCGCACCGTTCGAGCCGCTGGCCGGCGTCAAGGGCGGCACGCTCTACCATCGGCCGGACTGTCCGCTGATCAAGTACAGCAAGGCGCTCGTGCGGTGGCCGTCGCAACGCGCCGCGCTCGACGCCGGCCGCACGCGTTGCAAGATGTGCATCACCAACCCCACGCCGGCCGCGCTCGCGGCCGAGCGACGCCTGAAGGAGGTGCGCCGCGCGCGTGAGGAGGCCAAACGCCGCGCGGGCAAACCGCCTGCCCAAGCCCGGCCGCCCAAAACGGCCGGTGCGGGGCTGCCTGCGCCGCGAGAGACGGGCAACAAGCCCGTGGACAACCTCGTCCGAGGGGGCCAGCAACTCAAGAAGCTGGCCGACGACATTGTGGAGGCCACCAAGCCATTCCGTGGCACGGCCCAAGAACTCCTCGACGCCGCGATCCGGGGCAAGAAGAAGGAAACGCAACCCCAGGAGAAGCAGCCGTGACCACGATGTCCTCCCGGGAGCGGCTGCTGCGTACGTTTCGACGCGAGCCGACGGACCGCATGCCGTATCGCATTTGGGGCGTCGATCCCGACTACCCCTCGGACAGGCCAAGCTACGCACCGCTCTACGACTTCGCCTGCGAGTTCGGCCTCGACCTCATCCGCAACTGGCGTCCCCAGCCGCCCCGGCCCGCCGCACCCGCGCCTGAGCCGACGCGCACGGAAACGCCGGACGGCGAGATGTGGGAGGCGCCGCGCGTCATGAACACACCAGAAGGGCCCCTCACGAGTGTGTCTTACGTGTTCAAGGACGGGCGACCCGGCTACGTGAAAAAGCACTTCGTCGAGACGGTCGCCGACGCCAAGAAGTGGCTGTCGATCCCGCTCCGCGAGCCGCAGTTCGAGACCGACTCGTACCGCCCCTTTGTCGAGAAGACCGGCGACAAGGCTCTCGTCATGGTCAGCATTGGACACGCAATGTACGGCGTGGAGAACCTCATGGGGTCCGAGACCTTCGGCTTTTGGCTCATGGACGAGCGGGAGCTGCTGCGGGAAATGATCGACAAGTCGTTCCGCACGGTCGAGGCCACGCTCAAGCGCTACCTCGACGCGGGAGTGGGCGAACTCTTTGGCTGGGTCGGCCCGGAGTTGTGTATCCCGCCGCTCGCGAGCCCTCGGGACTTCGACGAGTTCGTGACGCCGTACGATGGGCGCCTGTGTGACATGATCCACGACGCGGGCGCGCTCGTGTGGGTGCACTGCCACGGCGACATGGGCCCCGTGCTCGAGCGCTTCGCGGACATGGGCGTGGACTGTCTCAACCCCATCGAGCCGCCGCCCTGTGGCAGCCTCACGCTGGCCGAGGCCAAGGAGCGCATTGGCGGCCGCATGAGCCTCGACGGCGGAGTGCAGGACGGAATCTTCGACAACCTGACGCCGGAGGAGATCGAGCGCGTCGTCGAGGAGACGGTCGCCCAAGGCAAGCCTGGCGGCGGGTTCATCCTCTGCCCCACGTCGGGGCCGAGCACACGGCACGTGCTCACGGACCAGCACGTCGCCAACTACCGCGCGTACTGCAAGGCCGCGGCGCGGCTGTCGAGCTACGACTAGGCACTGGGGACGCGGTGCGGAAGCCCCGCACGTGCGGGGATCGCATCGTGTGTCCCCAGACAACGTCACGCGCTGAGGGCGAGAAACCTCCCGAAGGTTGCCAACCTTCGGGAGGTATTGCCCATTCTGAGGCCGCGGTTTTCTCGTGTTGCCCGCACCCCTTGCCAGTGGTAGACTAACTCCGCATGGAGATTCACCATCGCGGGCGCGTCGGAACGGCCCGCACTGAGAGGAGGAGTGCCGTGATGCGGATGCAAGTGCGAGCCGTGGCGTTGGTGGCGTTGGTCATGTGGTCCTATTCGCGGCCCTGCGCCGCGTGGCCGTGGTCCAAGACCGTAAAGGTTTGGGAAGACGACGCGAAGACGCACAAGATCAAGGTGCCCAAGCTTGACCCTGACGCGATCGCGAAGCAGAGCAAATTCAGGCTGAAGCTGGGTGTGAGCTTCCAAGGCGTGGGCGTGGGCATGGGGTGGGCCCGCGAGCGCGGCATCCAGTACGACGAGCAAGCACAGAAGCTCGTCGACCGGCTCAAAAAGCTGGCCATCGACTTCAACAAGGGCAAGCTCACGCTGGAAACCTACCGGCGCAGGCTGCGCGAGATCCATGCGGCCGAGGAGAAGTCCCGCGCCGTGCGCAACATGCTGTTCCTCGCGCAGAAGCAGGCGTCGCAGCGCGCGTTCGTCCAACTCAACAAGGTGCTGGGCCTGCCCGCGGACTACATCAAGCAGAGCAAGGTTACGGTCGACAAGGCCATGCAGGCCTTCGCGGCCGCGGCGAACGCGGTGAAGGTCGAGGCCCGGGCCATGGCGGCTATGCCTCCCATGCCAAAGCAGACCGCACAAGCCACGTGGGAGGAGCAGCAACGGGCCATCCAACAAGCTACTGACCAACTGCTCAACGACTTCGGCGCCACCGTCACATCGACGGCGTCGATTCAGGAAGGGGAGCGCATCAAGATCTGGGCGGACGACGCGCGCACGAGACGCATCGTCGTGTACAAGCTCGACGTGGACCAAGGCGTGAAGGACATCACCGAGAGCCTGTCGCTCGGGGCCACCTTCCTCGGGTTCAACGTCGGCCCTAAGGCGAAGTGGAGCCTGCGCGCCGCAAAGAAGTACGATGAAAACGCGCAGATGATCATCGCGAAGTACCGGCAGCTCTGCATGGAGTACAACGCCGACCTCGTGAGCCAGGAGTCCTACCTGCGCCGGCTCCGGGAGCTGTACGCGGCCGAGGACCTCGCGAGCACCGCGCGGCACGAGATGTTCCTCCTCATGCGCAAGCAAGCCGAGGAGGGCTACAACGACCTGGACTCCGTGCTCGCCAAGAAGGGCATGGCCGGTGGCGACGCGGCGATCATAAAGGATCTCCAGAACGACATGAACGGCATGAGCAAGAAGGCCTGGAAGGGCGAGAAGCCCAAGGAGTCCACGCTCAGCAAGATGGACGCGCCCAACGCGGCCAAGGTGCAGGCCACGCTCACCGAACTCGAGGCCAAGGCCAGGGGCATCAAGGTCAAGAAGCCCAAGGACACCATCCAAGTCTGGGCCACCGAGGCCAAGCAGCGCAAGCTCACGGTGCCGAAGCTCGATCCGAGACTGATCGCGGACAACGTCAAGCGCGCACTCTCGTTCCGAGTCACCTACTACAGCTTTGGCCCCGAACTCACGTGGGCCAAAGGCAAGGGCCTGGAATACAGCCACTACGCGCAGATGCTGATCATCAAGTACAAGCAGCTTTGCATGGACTACAACGCGGGCCTCGTGAGCCAGGAGGCCTATCAACAGCGCCGGCAGGAAATCGACGCAGCCATCGCGCGCGCGCGCAAGGTGCGGGAGGAGATGTTCGTGTTCATGCGCATGCTCGCCAAGGAGGCGTTTGACGAACTGGACGGGCAGGTGGACATGCTCGAGCGCATGCGGCCCAAGTTCTGAGCGCGCGCGGGGACGCGATGCGGAAGCCGTCCCGCAGTTGCGGGAATCGCATCGTGATCCCCAGACCTTAGCCCGTAGGGTGGGCCCTGCCCTCCATCTTCGAAGTTGGTGGGCAGGGCCCACCCTACAGGGCTCGTGAAGCGGAACACCTGACCGATGCTTGAGACCGGCTTCATACACCCCCTCATGCTCTGGGGCGCCGCGGCCGCGGCGATCCCGGCCGTGATCCACCTGCTGATCAAACACAAGCCGGTGGACATCGACTTCCCCGCGCTGCGCTTCATCCGCACATCGGTCAAGACGAGCACGTTCAAGTTCCGCCTCAAGAACCTGCTGCTGTTGCTCGTACGGTGCGCGCTCGTCGCGCTGTTCGCGTTGCTGCTCGCCCGGCCGGTGGTGCGCACCGAGGGCTTCGCACCCGGCCAGGGCGCGGTGGTGCGCGGGGTGATGGTCATCGACGACTCGTGCAGCATGCGCTACCGCGACAACGGCCAAACGCAAGTCGACGCGGCCAAGGCCATGGCGCTCGAACTGATGGACGCGTTCGACGTGGGCAGCGAGGTCGCGGTGCTGACTGCGTCGAACCCCGCCGGCAGCCTCACGTACGACCTCCGCGCCGCGCGGGAGCAGATCAAGGCGATCGAAGCGACCCAACTGAAGGTCTCGGTATGGCCGGCTATGGCGCGCGCGCGGGCGCTGCTCCAGGAGGAGGCCGGCGCGAGCCGCGAGATCTACGTCTTCACCGA
>JAJRTI010000216.1 GCA_024278415.1 Planctomycetota bacterium
CCGCGGGCCTGCCGCAATACATCGATGCCTACTACGCCGGCTATCACTCGATTCTGGGACGCATCCGCGACGGGCAGACGACGGACTCTCTCATCGAGCCGATGCCGGGGTTGCGAGAGTTCCTGCTCATGCTCAAGTCCCGGGGCGTCAAGGTGGGGCTCGTGACCAGTTCGCTGAAGAAGGAGGTCGACATCGTGATGCCCATCGTCTTCGAAGCGATGGGCCTGCCGCGCGACTACGAGTCCTTTTACGATGGGGTGATCGCGGCCGATGAAGTGGGCGAGGCCTTTCTCAAGCCGCACCCGAATCTGTACTGGCGCATGGCCGAGGAGAAGCTGCGGCTGAGCGACTGGCGGGCCGCGTTCGTCGTGGAAGACAGCACGGCCGGCATCATGGCGGCGCGCATTGCGGGATTCGCCGTGGCCGCCGTGCCCCATGCACACAACCAAGGACATGCGTTTGACTGGGCCAACCTCGGCGTCTTCGAAGACGGGCTTCCGGGCATCATGAACAGCGGAATCTTCCGAGCGCGGCCATGCCCGGCGTGAAGGTCCTCCATATCAACCGACGCGCTGCTGGCGCACCCCCTGGCCGTGTACGAACGGACGCTCGGCCGCTCCATCTCACGACGCGAGGCCGCGTCACGATTGGCGCCCGGCAAGCAGCTCCCTCAACCGCGCCATCACCTCCGGGGTGGGGATGCCATAGGGCCTGAAGGTCTCGGTGATGCCGTCGGCCTCGATGAACAGGAGCGCCTTGTACAGCCCGAGCTTGCTGGCCAGGGGGGTGTCCGTCAACTCGGCCGAGTCGGTGGGGCTCATCTGGAAGAGCACGCGCATCTCGAACTCGTGCAGCGTCTTGCGGTTGAGCGCGCGGTTGAGGTTGGTCAGCGAATCGCACCACACGATCGTGTGCACCCCATGCTCGGGCCCGTCGGTGAGAATGGTGGCGAAGCACTTGTCTGGAGTCGGCTTCTCGTCTTCGTCCACGGAGAAGCCGAAATCCTCTTCCTGGCGCAGCATGCGCAGACGCTGCAAGCCGAAGACGATCACGAAAACCCTGTCTTGCTCGCCGCCGGCCCCCGCCTGCCGCGCCTTGACGGCGTCGGCCAGCTCCTCGACGGCCTGGGGGACTTCGCGGTGCTCCACGAGTTTCACGGCGTGGGGAACAGCAGCCGCCAAGTCCCTGAGATAGCCGCGTTGGTCGGAGTCGGGCGAACTGCCGTCAAGGATCACGATGCGAGCGCCGTCCCCGTCGTGATGCGCGCAGAGGCTGAAGACCGCGGCCGCCACGATGCCAAGGGCCGAGTCGGCCCGGTGGCCGACCATCAACAGATTGCTGCCGGACCGTCGCGTGAAGACCGCTTCCGTCGGCCCTTTGATCGTGCTGGCTTCCCCGAGCCATAGCCGGTCACTCGCGCCGTCCGCGCACTCGGCCGGGTGCGCCAGCAGTTGCTGAAGCCGGGCGTTGCGTCCCAGCTCGGCAGGGACGTTGCCCTCGAACACGATCGCCGGCTCTTGGGGCGTCCAGTTCTCCTGCTCTGCCTTCTCGCGGATGGCGCGGAGGTGCGCCATCTGATCGGCATCGGGCAGCCAGACGACCTGGAACGGGCTGTTGCCCTCGACGAGCCCGGACAGGTCGTTGTAGATGGCTTCGCCGGGGCGCGAGAGCAGCCGGCCGGCCGCGTTGTCCTCGCCGAGGATGAGGTACGAGTCCGCCTCGTTGCACTGGAGCGCGATGCGCACGGCCATCTGCCCCATCGTGCTCCGGGCCAGGGTGTACGCGCCGCCGAGGGTCTGCGAGCCGAGCACGACGTGCACGCCAAACGCACGGCCCTGGCGGACGATCCGGTCCAGCAGGAGCGCGGCTTGCTGCGCGACCGCGTCGTCTTCGGTGAAGAACTCCTGGAACTCGTCAATGATGAGCAGGAGGCGCGGGAGGGGCTTGCGCGTTTCCCGGCGATAGCTGGCCAGATCCTGGACGCCGCTCTGCCGGAAGAGTTCCGCGCGATGGGCGAACTCCCGGTCGATGCGCTCCAAGACGCTGAGCCCGAACTCGCGGTCGCTCTCGATCGCGATGACCCGCGCGTGCGGCAGGCCGGCCGTGGCGAACCGCTTGAATTCCACGCCCTGCTTGAAATCGACGAGGTAGAGTTGCAGCTCGTCCGGGCTGAACCAGAGCGACAGGTTCGTGATGAGCACGTGGAAGAGCGTGGACTTGCCCGAGCCGGTCTTGCCCGACACGAGGACGTGCTGCGCGGTGCCTTGGCCCACGTCGAGGTACTGCGAGCGGTCTGCGCCGGCCCTGCCAATGGGCACGCGAATGCCGGCCTCCGTGCTGCCGCTCCAATACTCGCCCTCGCGTGGCGCGACCATGTCGAACCGGACCTCGATCCTGCTGGCGGTCTGGGCCTGCTCGCCGATGCTTTGGAGAAGGGCGGTGATCTCGTGCACGGCCGGCGGCGTCTCGGGCTCAAAGCGCGGCTGCTTCATGGCCTCGTCGGCCACGACCAGTCCGTCGCCCTGCTCCACGATTGTGAGGCCGTTCGCCTTCAGGCATTCGGCGTCCAGGGCGGCCGGGATCGCCTGCTTCCTGTCGTGCAGGATCAGCGTGTACACGCCGCAACGCGCGCCGCTGGTGATGATGCTCGCGAGCCGGTCGAGCGCGAGTGCGCTGAGGCCGGTGGGGAAGTCGGCGATGGCCAGGAACCGGTACGCCTCGGCCATCTCCCCGGCCTCGCGGTTGTATGCGTCGATGGACGCGTAGCGGCCGCGCAAGTACTTCTGGATGACCTTCTCGATGTGCTCGGTCAGTTCGGCGAGCCGTCTCTCGATGTGCGTGGGCTCGGCCCAGATGCGGCCTCCCACGAGCGACTCGTCGTAGTCGGCCAGATGCATGAGCGCGGAGAAGCTCTGCCCGAGCCCGACGGGATCGAGGATTGTCAGCTTGGCCTTGCCGGGGGGGAAGGACGTGAGCAGCCTCAGGATCACGTCGAGAAGCGCCTCCAGCCCGCGGGTGCGAGCGCTCGATCCCACGCTCATGAGCAGGGAACCGCAGTCGGGGAAACCGAGCGCGGCCGGCAGCGTCACGGCCCGGTCCGCGGGCAAAGAGAACCTCCCGCTTAGGCCGCGCGTGGGAGCGAGCGCCCCTAGGTCCAGATGGATCTTGCCGGCGAACACGGCATCCGGAAAGGCCGCGGGCATCTCCCACGCTTGCCACGACGGGCCGCTCCACTCGGGGTGGCTTCGCGAGCAGTGCTTCATCGCCTCCTCAGTGAACTCTCGGAATTCTCGCAACGCGTCTTCCCATTCCGACGCGAGCGCTTCCAGCGTCTGGCTCCTCTCGGCGTCGAGCGCCATCTTCCGCGTGCCATAGCTGCTTTGGTGCTGCTTGACGCGAGCGTCGTATTGCGCCTTTGGCTTCGCGGCCATATCCCCACATGCCGCGTCGAGATCGGCGAGGGCCGCCTTCTTCCTGTGAGCAAGATCCCTTTCGGACTGGGCGCCGCGCCTGGCGAGGATACGCCGGGCCTCTGCGCGCTCATCCTCCACCTCTGCCACCCGCGCACGTGTATCGTCGTCGATCGCGGATGTGCGAGCGATGTAGTCTTCCATGCACCGCGTGAGGTCGCGCTCGCGCTGCTGCTGCGCCATGTCCGCCAATCCGTCGAGGAGCGCGCAGATTCCCATGAACCGGGCGTGGAACGCGGCCGCAGCAGACTCCGCCCTTTTCTTGACGAAGCGGTAGAACGCGTGCAGGAGCAGGCACGCGGGCACGAGCGGCGCCAATACGCAGGCAAGCCTGGCCCAGCCCGGGGCGAAATGGTACACGCCGGCCGCGGCAATCGCGTGGCCCAGCACGACCAGAGAATACGTGGCCACCGGCGACGCGCTGGGCATCAGGCGCAGCCAGACCCGGCTTTACAGCAGGTGGAGCGCGGCGCCCGTGTCCACGAGTTCGGCCTTGGCGATCTCGACTCCCCCCTGGAAGCCCTTGGATCGCCATCCGCGCGGCTCCGTGCCGGGCGCGTCGCCAAGTCGAACCTTGTACAGGGCCGCGAATCGCCTGATACGTTCTCCCAGGGCATCTGCATCGGCGCGGAGCGACTGGATACGCTCGACCTTCCCGGCGAACTCCTCCTCGGCCGCGGCTCGTCTCTCATCGCGTTCCTTGACGACGCGCCCCTTCGACTCGCGGGATTGCGCGGCGAGTGCGGCCAGCCGCTGACGCGCTCCGTCCTCGACCTCGGACAAGTCTCTGTCGTGATTGGCCTGGACCCGCGCGAGGCCCCGTTCGTACTCTCCCTCGATCCGCTCGATCTCTTCGGCCCGGTGTGCGCCGATTCCCTGCATGTCAGTGTCGCGTTTCTCCTTCACACGAGCGAGCGATCCCTTGAGGAGCTCCTCCGCCTGCCGGCTCTCCGAGTGGAACCGTGTCTCCGCTTCATGGCGGGCTTCCATGATCCCTCGGAGCCGATCCGCCAGTTCCGCAACCTTGGTGCGGACCCGGACGATGTCGTAGCCGCCGTCTCGATTACTGCAATCGTCTGGCATACAGGGGGCCAGTCTGGGTAGGGGGTTGGCCGCTTGCCGCGGCCGGAACGATCCCGAAGCTTCGGGATTGTCGATGTCGCCGCACGCCAGCACGGGGCTTGCCCCCGTGCACGCGATGATTGCCGACTACCGCGGAGCCGGCCAGACCCTGTTTCCCCCTTTCCCTCCCTGATTTGGCTCGCCGAAGGCGAGCCAAATCAGGGAGGGAAAGGGGCGAGAGGATGACAGGTCGTTGCCCAGTAGTCGGCAATCATCGCTCCACTGGGACTGGCCCAGTGGGGGCGGGAAGACGGCGTGCGGCGTCTTGGAGTGCAGCGGCTTGGCGTCGCTCTCGCACGAAAGCGCTGTCGAGCCAGCGCAAGGGGGCGCGTCTCCATCACGAGCACTCGCGCTCGATCTTCCGCAAGAGAGCGTAGATACTCTTCATGGCATTGCAGGCCGCCTTCACCGTTGGCTCGAGTTCAGCGAGGTAGTTCTTCTCGAAATCGCGCCGCGCCTGGTCGCGCCATGCGAGCGCGGTCCGGTCCCACTTCTTCAACAGATCCTCCATCGCTTTGTGGAGCATCACGTCATTGGCGCTGAGCCGCGGCACAGGGGTCTACTCCTCTGAATGTTGCGCGGGCGATGCGGCCGGCGCGGTGCGGAAGTAGCCATCGAGGCTGTCCACCATCCGGTCCAGGCGCGCGAGCGCCCGCGGGGTCAGGCTGTCGAGTTGCGCGGCGAGCACGAAGCATGGGCCCATCAATTCCGCCGCGTCGTGTTCCAACAGGGCCATCCACTTTTTGACGGCCCGCACCTTCGCCTCGGCTTCCTCCTTGAGCCGCGTGGCCTTCTGGAATGCGATCTTGGCGTCGATGGCAGTGGACTGCGGCGAACGCACCGCCACGCGGCGCATGCGTTGGTATTCGAGCTTCGCCACTGTGAACCTCTCCCCGCGCTTGCGCAACTCCTTCTTCCAGTGCACAAGCTGCTCGCGGCCGAGCCACTCCGCGGTCCGTTGCACGTCCCGCTGCATCTCCGATAACGCCTGCTGGCAGATGCCATCGAAGATGGCGAAATGGTTCCTGAACTCCTTGATCACGTCAGGGGAGTTGATGTGGGCAGAGCCTTGCGCCATGACGCTCACCGTTGGTCCAGATAGTCCCGAATCCTCTCCGCCTTGCGCAACAGGAACGGGATGTGGCGGTCCGAGGCATCGGCGAACTTCGACAAGGCCCGCAGCATCTGCTCGAACGTGTCCGCGAACTTCGCGTGCTCCTCGTCTTGCCACGTCTCGCCGAGTTTGACGAATTGGCGGTGCACCGAGGCAATCTGCCCTTTGAGATCGTCGTTGAACCGTTTCAGTTCGAACGCAAAGCGGCGCAGATCGTCCGGGTTGACGGCAGCTTTGGCCATGAATCACTTTGCTCCCAGCGCGGGCTCGCGGGTGCTGCTGTCCTTCGGAACAGCCAACCACTCCGCACGTATTATACTCCATTCAACTCGCGGCAGATAGGCGAGTTCGGGCTCTCCGAAGACGGGGGGGGGCATGCGGGACTCCTTCTTCATGCGGGGGGCGGGCGCGGTCGCGGCATTCGCCAGAATGTGGGTGTCGGGGAGCCGTTCGCCGGTCCGCCCGCATGCTGGCGCATGCGGCTACCTCAGATCTCGTACACTTCGTCGGGGCACAGGATGTCGGGGTAGTGCGGCCTCAGGTGCAGCCGCGCGTGGAAGCACAATTCGCACTTGCACGCGTAGCCCTCGCGCGGCTCCAGGCCCTTGGCCACGGCCTCCTGGAGCAGCGCGACCGGCCCGCGATCGCGGACGGTCTGCACAATCGGGTTCGCGGAGATGTGCGCCTGCGTGAGGATCTCCGCGGGCGGCGTGCGGCGCGTGTTGCCCACGACGATGCCGCAGTTGGTCTGCACGTTGCCGTACGGGTCGAAGTGGAACTCCCAGGTCTTCTCTGCGTCGAACTGCTCCTGGCATCGCTCGTGGGCGAACGCGTCCACGGGCTTGGTGTCCAGGTGCTGGCGCAGATACTTGTACGCGTTGCCCACGACCCACCGCGGCGCGCCCTTGCGCACGTGTTCCCGCAGCGCGGCCTCGTCCTGGGTCAGGCCCTCCAGTTCGTGGGCTTTGGCCGCCCACTCGCGGTTGCCGATGACGTTGCGGTCCCCCCACACCTCGCCGCCGATTCGGAACGCGCGCTGCACGCGCTCGGCCGGCACGAACTCCTGGTGGTAGGGGTCCACGCTCAAGAGGATGCCCAGGCAGCCGGCATCCTCCAACTCGCGGAAGCGCTGCTCGGTGATCGCGTCGTCCTTGCAGAAGTGTGAGTTGCACTCGACAAAATGCGGCGGTATTCCCTGGCGCTGCGCCTCGCGCCACATGTCGAGCATCGCGTCGTAGAAGAGTAAACAGTCGCCGCCGGCGATGTGGATCACGCGGGGGAGTTCGTAGAACACGCGCAGATACTCGATGCAGGCGTGCCTCTCCATGACCACCCGCGGCCGGTTGGGCCTGCAGGCGAAGAGGCAGTGCTTGCACGCGATGGAGCACTGGTACGTCCAGATGATGCCGGCCACGTTGAAGACGTCGGGGTTGACCGCCGCGCGCAGGCCCTCACGTTTGATGAAATCTTCGGGGCGTTCCATGGTGGCTCCAAGTTGGGGGGGGGACGATGGGACGGTAGCGCAGGCTCCTATGGTATCACTGCCGGCCGCGCGGCAACAATGGAACAACATGGCAAGACGGTGGGCGGATGCAGGTTCTACACGCTCGCCCGAAGGGCCAGCCCCTCCCATTCTTCTATCTCGGGCTGGTGAGAAATGCGGGCTGGCCGTTGCCGGTTGCAAGGGAGGGCGTGTGCGAGGTTCTTGCGCGTGTATTCCGCCCCCACTCAGCCCGTCCGCCGTCCGGCGCAATGGTGCTTAGTGCCTTAGGGCAAATCTCGCGACAACATGTTGTCGATGTGTGCGGCGCGAGGCGACGTGGTTTGTAGTAGGGCAATTCATTGCCCGTCGAACGTCCTTGCTCTCACGAGGCAGACGGGCGATAAATCGCCCTACTACAAGCGGCCCGACGGCAGCGCAGC
>JAJRTI010000217.1 GCA_024278415.1 Planctomycetota bacterium
GCGGCCTGCGGCCGCAACCCTGGGCTAGAAGCCGGAAGCCCGTTGGGCTTCCAAACAGCGTTGCGTCAAGCGGAAACGCTGTCCATTGAACTCGCGTACGTTCATGGGGCCAACGGCTGTTGCAATCGGCTGAAGTGTTACTCCGTTTGTAGTGAGGCCCGTCAGGGCCTCTCACGGCCAGCAACCGCGACGGAGAACAAGAAGTTGGGGCGGAATGCCTTCGCATTCCGATGCGGGCGCAACCGGACGGTGAAGACCGAAGGCGATCCCGAGGCTTCGGGACCCGCTCCCGGGTTGCGGGCCAAGCCCGCTTTGTGGCCTCTCGCGGCACCCCTGACGGACCGCACGACAAACAAGGGCCGAAAGGATTCATCATGAAACCGGCACAGACCGTTCTGCCACGTTGGCGAGGATTCGACCTCGTCGAGATGCTCCGCAGCGACGCCGAAGTGGGCCGCCCTGCGGGGCTGTTCCAGGAGCACGACTTCCGATGGATCGCGGACTGGGGATTCGATTTCGTCCGCTTGCCGCTGTGCTATCGCCTATGGATCAAGAGCCGCGAGCATGAGATTTCGCCAAGCGACGCGTTCGAGATACGCGAGGAGGCCCTGCTCGAGGTGGACCGAGCCGTACGTTTGGGCAAGGAATACGGCCTGCACGTGTGCCTCTGCTTCCATTGGGCGCCCGGCTACCGCGTCGGCGAGTACGCCAAGGAGCCGTTCAGTCTGTGGAAAGACGAGCGCGGCCTTGAGGCGTTTTGCTTTCATTGGCGCTTGTTCGCCGAGCGATACAAGGGCATTCCATCGGGCGAACTGAGCTTCAATCTTGTGAACGAGCCTCGACAGCCCAGCGAGGATCGCATGACGCGGGCGGACCACGAGCGGGTCGTGCGCGCGGGGGCTGCGGCGATTCGCGGGGCCGACCCCGGCCGGCTCATCATCGCCGACGGCGTTCAGTGGGGGAACACGCCCTGCCCTGAGTTGGCGGATCTCGGCATTGCGCAGAGCTGCCGCGGATACAAGCCGCGCGGCATCAGCCACTACAACGCTCCGAACGAGAAGCGAGCGTTTCCCCTCCCCACGTGGCCTGGGGCCCCCGAAGCGCCCAACGGACCCGGATGGGATCGGAAGCGATTGGAGGACCATTATGAATCGTGGGCGGCTCTGGCCCGCCAGGGCGTGGGAGTCCACTGCGGAGAGTGCGGAGCGTTCAACAACACGCCGCACGAGCCTTTCCTGCGTTGGCTCCGCGACGTGCTGGGCGTTCTGAAGGGGCTTGGCATCGGGTACGCGCTTTGGAACTTCCGAGGTTCCTGGGGCGTGTTGGACTCCGGCCGCCAGGACGCGGCCTACGAAGACTGGCATGGCCACCAACTCGACCGAAAGCTGCTGGAGCTTCTCCGGGAGTGTTGATGCACACGCGCGCCTGCGTGTTTGCCTCAGAGGCTCTTCGTCGTTCCGTGTGGGTAGCGCCCATACTGCAACTTGTCATGCTCATCGACGCATTTCAGGGCTCATGGCGACTGATGACGAACCGTTACCCGCGGGGTTTCACCCTGCTCTTTACCCACATTTCCGTCCTCTCATTGACGCGCCGAATCTGGCGAGCGCGCGTTCGTAGTGCGACCCGTAAGGGTCGCCTCCGTCGGGGCAATCACAGCGTCTGGCGGAGAGGCCCTCACGGGCCTCACTACAAACAGCCATCGGCCCGCCTCTCAATTGCCGAACTCACGACTTCGATCGGGCCCGACACGATCGCCCAGAGACGGAATGTCGAGCCTTGCGGTGCGCTTCGCATCCTGCCACCCACCGCCGAGGCGTATCGCAATCCTGCCCACACCAAACAGCGAGGAACCGCCTCAGAGGATCCACTGGCAAGGGTGGGCTCGCAGTTCTCACTCTCCCACGCAGAGCACGTCGCCCGCTTGAGTGGTGAGGTAGAGGCGCCGGTTGGCGATGGCGAGCCCGTCCCACGCGGGCGGCGGGACTTGGGCTGTTTCAAGGACCGCGCCGTCCGCGGTCGCGACGACCTTGAGGCGCCCATCCTTGTGAATCACAAACAGCCGGCCGTCTCCGGCCAGAGCCATGGCATACAGGTTGTTGTAAAGTTGGGTGCCTGGCCGGCGCGGACGGGGCTTGGCCGGCGCCGGCTGCGCCGCGAAGGGATCGGCCTTCCAGAGCGCCTTCTCCGCCAGCCGATAGGTGCGGAACGGATTGCCTCCCTTCCTGCCCTTCTGAGCGGCTTCCCAACCGGTGATCCAATGGTTCTTGAACTTCTCGCCATGTTCGAGATCAAAATCACGCCGGAAGATCACGGTCGTGCCGTTGAGGGAGCTGAACACCGAGTGGTCGCGGAATGCGCACAACGGACGGCGCGGGGCCTCGCCGCCAAAACGGTGTTGGTGCCGAGGCCCGTAGGTCCAGCACCCGCGGGGCACCCAGACCGCGCCTCCGCCCGTGTTGAGCCGCGCGAACGCGTTCCTCTTGTCCACCTTCACCTGCTTGCCGTCCTTCGAGATGATCCAACGTGACAACGCGATGCCGTCGCCTTCCTGGTGCAGGATATCGAAGGGGTCAAACTCGAGTCCGGAGTTCTCGTAGTAGCCCTTTTGCGGGATGCTGTTGATGCGGCGCGACCAGAGCCGGCGGCCGCTGAGCGGGTCGACCGCGAAGACCCGGATGCCGCCATCGGCCAAAGGCTGCCAGCCCGCGGCGAAGTAGGCGACATCGTGCATGACAAGGACCGCGCCGGGCACCGGCCAGGGGGACTCGAGCTGGCCGTAGGCGACGATGCGCTCGCCGGTCGGGCCGGCCCGGAGGCGCCACACGACCTGCCCGGTGTCGGCGCGCAGCGCGTAGACGGAGCCGGAGCGCGACCCAAAGAGGCAGAGCCCCCGATACAGCGCGGGCGGAGTATCGACCCGGCCGTTGGCGGTGAACCGCCAGCAGACGGCGCCCGTGTCCGCGTCGAGCGCGAGGACCTCATGGGCATCCGGTCGGCTGACGTACACGCGGCCATTGGCGATGGTCGGCGCGCTCACCGGGCCTTTGACAAAAGTGTCCTCGCTCCAGTCATGCAGGATAGGGCCGTCGGGCCTGGCGACGCGGCCGGCCAGGGACATCGACCAGAGCGTGTTCAGCTTCCGCGGCCCTGGCGCTTTCGTGCTGGCGCTGCGCCAGCGGTCGTGGCGGTAGAGCGGCCAGTCGGTAGCGCTGGGGCCAGGCGCGTTCGGGGCAGCTTGGGCCGGCCCGCGCTGCAAGACGACCGGGACCGGGGCCGTGTCGGTTCCGGTGTCGCGTCCGGAGCCGCGCGGGGCCAGGGCCACAAACCCACGCAGGATGGGCCAACAGGTGCAGTGCTTGGGGCTGGTGTAGATCAGCCCGTTTGCTGGAACCCAGCCGTTCTCCTTGGAGCAGTTCGCCTTCGTGATCGGATTGACGAAGATCTTGCCCGTCGCGAAATCGACGAGATCCATCACACCCGATAACAGGAACCGGCGTGTGGCCACGGGCGGGAAGCAGTGCGTGAGGCCTGCCGGGTACGTGGCGAGGGTCTCACCTGTGCGGGGATCCAGAGCAGAGGTCTGGATCGGGAGACGCTTGATGTGCTTGCGATCGGCCATGTTCGTCGCCCCGCCATGCAGGATCCAAAGCCGGTCACCGACGAACATCGCCCGCGCCTGGCGGTTGTGGTTCATGCCCGGCGGGTAGGCTTTCTCCCATAGCGGCTCCCCCGTGTCGGCAGAGACGACGTGGAGGGCGTTCCCCACGTCGTGGTCGTTGAACGAGGAGACTTCGTAAGCGAGGTAGTCGCCGTGGAGCACGGTGCGCTTGGCCTGCCCCAGCCAGGGGTAGTCGGAACGCTGCCAGCGGACCGCGCCAGACTCGAGGCTGACGGCGGTGGCCGTGACAGCCTCGCCTCGGGCCGGGCGTCCATGGATGAACGACACGAGGCGGCCGTCAGCCGCCAGGTTCCTCGCGCCCGAAGCGTCGCGGCTCCAGAGCGGCTCTCCTGTCCCCGCGCGGTAAGCGTGCACGCCCGCGCTATCGCAAGCGACGACCGTCTCGCGGCAGTACACGGCCTCGGTGGGCCGGGTGGCGCCGGGAAACGTGCGGACAAGCCGGCCGTCCGCCGCGTCCAACGCGACCAAGCGGCCTTGCTCGACTGCGAGAACGAATGCGTCGGAAGCGACGGGGCGCGCGCGGTTGCGGCTGAGGCGCGGCAGCCTGAACAAGGCGGCGTTCAGCGTGCCCTTGCGGAGGTCCCGATGCCAGAGCCGCAGGCCGTTGAAGGCGTCTAGGGCCAAGACGCCGCCGTAAAAGTTCCTGCCCCCGGCCGAGACGATGCCTTCGACTTCGGACACCGCGCCCGCGACCCAGCGGATTCGCTCAGGGGGGCCGACGAGTGTGTCGTTGGACACCGCGTTGCCATCCGCCCCGTGCCGCGGGTGCGGCCACACGTCCATGCCGGCCGGCCATGGCTTGCGCGCGACCAGCGGGTACCCGCCGGCCGCCGGCGTCGTGAATCCCGCGGCTTTCAAGTCGGCCTTGCTCACCACACCCGGCCGGCGCACGGCCACGGCGCCCATGGGCGCGGTGACGCGAAACAACTCGGCCGCGGGAACGCGGATGTCATCGACCACAATAAGGTTGACCAAGTTGTCGGCGTAAGGGAGGTGGCGCGGGTCGGCCAGATGCTCCGCGCTGGCGAGACCATAGTATCCCTTGGCGCGGAGCTGGGCCCGGGCGGCCGCGACAGCCGCAGGGTCCGTGGCAAGGACGTGCACCAGGTATCGGCCCGTCCGACTGAGGGCCGCCGGCGCCTGCGTGTCCGCAGCCCCAAGCTGCACGACGAGCCCGCCTTTCAAACCCGTCAATGCAGGAGGAGTGCCTTGAGGCGCCTGTGCCCGCGCCGCAGTGAGGGCCAGCAGACACGTCGACAGCAGGATGAATCGCCAGCCTCTGCGGCCGCGGACAAGAACTCGATCTTTCATGAACTGCTCCAGAGCAAGGGGGTAACTTCTCGCCCTCGCCGGTGGCGCTCGTTGCGGCGCGGTGGACGAGGGGGTGTGCGTGCCTCTGCGATTCGCTGTTTCTGGCCCCATCCAATTCGCTCTGCGATGGTACAAGCTGCGGCCCGACATCGCATCACGATTCACAGGCGAGGCCATGCCTTGGTGTCGTGTCATGCCTGTGCCGTCACACCGATCGCGGCGCAGCCCCCGTCACGGTGTCCGCCGCGCGGCGGATGAGGCCTGCTCTGGCGTGCGTGGCAGGGGGTGCAAGAGGAACACGACGCGACTGCAAGCGGGCTACGTAGCGCTTGTAGTAGGCCCGTGAGGGCCTTCCGCTCGGGTGGCGATTCGCCATCGGAGCAGAGGGCGCCCTTACGGTCGCCACTACGAGCGGGTCGCTCCCGCGGTCGCACAGCGGTGGCGCCGTGTTCGACACCTCAGCCGTGACACTACACGGGGAAGCCCCGACCTGTCAGTGGTCGAGGCTGGCCCGTGGGGCTTCGGTTGAAACGGCCCCTCACCTGAGTTACCCTGTAGGCATCACCGTTTGTGAACGAGGAGGTTCATCATGAAACGCTTCGCGCTCTGCATCGTGCTGCTCGCGGCCTGTGGCTGCGCCAACATGGCCACATCGACTTCCCGCTTCGGCAAGGATCTGTGTGTCGTGGCCGCGTCGCCCGCGCAGATCCCCTGCGGCGCGGTCGAGGACGCGCTCACGTACAGCGACGACTCGTCCGTGAGCGTGTCGTTCTCGCCGGTGACCGTGCCACTCATGGCGGTGAAGCACGCGTACTTCACCATGCTCTACGCGCTCGACATGGTGTGGTATCCCATCTACCTTCCGCTCGGGCTGGAGCCGATGAATCTGTACGAGATGCGCCGCTTCCCTTGGCGCACACATCCCGAGGGGCATAAATGGCTCTACGACGAACTGTTCGAGGGCGTAGACGACCGGTAGCCGCATACGCCAGCACGCGGGGCTTGCGGCGAATGGGGGGCCATGCCTCCCGCAGCCTGGGGGCTGCAGCGAGTGCGCATGAACGGAAATGGCGGAGTCATCGGACTCCGCCATTCGCGTTGTGGGGCAAGCTTCGGCCTGCGCGGCTACAGCTTCTTCAGGTCGCCGTAGTCGGTCAGCTTGTAGCCGATGCCCACGTAGTCGAGCAGCTTCGTCAGCCGGCGCAGCGCCACGCCGAAGCCATCGCATCCGCTGAACCCGCCGAACTGGCCGCCGCCCCTGAGGTGGGGCTCCAGGTCCAGGAACACGCCGGGCACGCCCACCTTCTTAAGCTGGTTCGCGAGGCGCGGCAGCGACGGCTTGAGGTCGCGCAGGATGCGCTCCCAGCCTGAGTCGCCATCGTTGCACGGCACGAAATGCTTGAGCATCTCTTCGTCCACGTACCCCAGCTTTGCTCCCTTGGGCCGCACGTAGTCCTTGATGTGCAGCCATCCCAGGCCCTTTTTCATTGCGAAGTACTGGTCCACGCACTCCTCGGTGGTGTAGCCTTGGCACACGATGTTCGCGCCGTCGAAGATGAGCAGCAGGTTGGGACTATCCACGGCCTTGTGCAGCGCGGCTTCGGTCCAGCCATTGCCGCCGATGAGGTTGGCTTCGACTTCGAGGCCGAAGATGACGCCGGCCTTCTCACAGAGCTTTGCGATCTTGCTCAGGCGCCGGGCCGACTCGTCGACGTGGTCTTCGGCCGGCGTGCCTTTGGGGTGGTAGAAGGAGAACCCGCGGATCAATTTGCAGCCCAGCTCCTGCGCGATCTCGATGGCGCGGGGCACGTCCTTCTTGATGTATTGGTCGAAGGGCGCGTATGTGTTGTGCGTGCCGTCGTCTACGTCGAGGAGTTTCACCTTGCCGATGGGCGAGCCGATGGACGAGGGCTGCACCTCGAACTCCTCGTGCAGTTTCTTGAGCCGCTTGAGTTCCGGCTTGGTGAGTTGCATGACGTTCTTGACGCCGCTGCCCATGTCGATGAAGCGCGTGCTGTAGTACGACATGCCGAGTGCGCGGAGCATGGTGAACTGCTCCTCTGCGAGTTTGCTGACCGGGCCTTCGTCCGCGAAGCCGGTGAGAATCACTTCGGGCGTAGCCATGGGGATCTCC
>JAJRTI010000218.1 GCA_024278415.1 Planctomycetota bacterium
CCGGCAGGCACCCAGCTAGCTCCCCACTCGCGGCGAGCACGCCCGCGTCGCTGTGCCCGCCGGAGACGCGGCGATGGGTAGGAGACGCGCTGAAGAGGGGGCCGAAGACGCTACGGCTCACGCCGTACCCGGGCTTGAGCCGGAAGATGAGCTGGGGCTGCGACGCGGCATGCCGGCCCTGGATGACTTCCTCCCGGGGCCTGACCCACTCGACAATGCGTTGACCCGTGCCAGGGTCCACGACTTGGGCAAGCGCGTCAGCGATCTCGTTGAAGAGTGCTGGGCCGTCGTCGGCCAGCACGATGGCGCCCGCACCGGAGGAGCCGCCGAGCTTGCCCACGTGCGCGCGGCTGCGGCCGGTGTCCACCGCGTAGCTCGACTCCTTGAGGCTGGCCCGGCTTTTCTTGGGGATGATGCGCGCGGCGGCGTAGAGCGCGTCCTCCATGGCGAGGCGAGTCGCGAGCGAGAAGGCAGCTTCCTTTGCCTTCTCCAAAACCTTCGCCACGCTCCAACCGGCCTGGACGCCGCCCGATGGCGTGAGCCAGCCCTGCTGCCTAAGCCACTCGTTCATGTGGAACAGCCGCGACGGACGCTGGCCGTGGCCGTGGTCGCTGATGACCATGAGCGACGCGGCGCCGGCTTGCTCCTGGAGAGAGCCGATGATCTCGTCCATAAGCCGGTAGTGGTCGAAGATGGCGCGTGCGAATGGGTTCCCGCGGCCGGCGTACGCGGGATCGCTCGGATCAGCGAAGCGCCAGAAGAAGTGCTGCACGCGATCGAGCGTGAGGAGGCAGAGGAAAAAGAGGTCCCACTCCGTCGATTGCATGAGCGACGCCGCGAGCGCGTGCTGGTGCCGCGCCGCGGCCGCGGCGCGTTGCGCGAAGCGGCCGAGATCCCAGCGATAGGGATAGTCCACGACGCCGCCCAGCTCGGCTTTGGGATGCTGGGCGAGGATGCCGTCGGGGTAGGACTGCGCGTCGCCGCTCACGAACACCGGGCCGCTGACCATGACGCCGTTTACGGGCCACACCGGATAGGCCATGAACGCGTTGACCACGCACACGCGCTTGCCGCGGCGGCCGGCTTCGTCCCAGAAGGTGCGACCCCCCGTTGGCAGCACGCACGTCAGTGCGTTCCGCTCCGGGCCAGTTACGCCGGCCAGGTAGTCGATGGTCTCGAAGAGGCCGTGCTCGCCCGGCGGCTCGCCGGTGTAGATCGTCGTCCACGCCGGCAGCGAATCGGCCGGGAAAACCGACGGCAACGGCCGCAGCACGCCCTCCGTGGCAAGCCGCGCCAGATTGGGCAGCCGCGGGAGCCAATGCTGCACGAGCCGCGGCTCCATGCCGTCGATCCCGATGAGCAGCAGCTTACCCATGCACGCGCTCCCAGATCGCGTCCGCGATCGTGTCGGCCGGCTCGCGGCCGTCGAGGGTGATCCAGCCCAGTTCGTGCGCCAATCCTGCGTAGAGCCCGCGGCGGCGCTCGAGATAGTCGCGGGAGGGGATGTCGTCCTTGCGTTGCATCGACGTGTCCGGGTCCACGTCGATGAAGAACACGAGGTCCGGCTTGGGGAGGAGCCTCGCGATCCAGCCATTGGGCTTCCATATCGTCGAGCAGTCGGTTTCGCCGCGCGCGGCCGCGAGGTCGACGATGGAGTCGTACACGTACCGGTCAGCCACGATGGTGCGTCGCATGAGCCGGATCGGCAGCACGCGCACCCAAGCCTCTGCGAGCCGCTCGATAAGGTTCAGCCACAGCCAAGCCTTGCCCACCAGGCCGCGGCGCAGGAACCGCGTCTTGGTCTGCTGATACTGCGCCTCAGCCTCCACCATCTCCGGCGTTTCGCGTTTGGCGACTGCGGGCGTGCGCATGAGGCTCGGCGCACCAAGCAGTTTGCGGCCGAGCACAAGCAACGGGAGCGTGACCAGGGGCCGGCCGCGGCACCAGGTGTAGGCCGGCCGCATGCCCTGCTCGGAAAGCCGCGCGATGAGCCGCGTGGCTTGCGTCGTCTTGCCGCCGCCGTCCATGCCGGTGATGACGATGAACGCGTTTGGAGTCCCGCTGTTCGGAGTTCCGCCTGTAGGGCTGTCGCAGCGAAGCGAGACAGCCGGATTAGGCGGTCCGAGGGAGATGGTTGATGGTTGGTGGTTAATGGTTGATGGCGGACGCTCCTTGGTCACGTCTGTTCGTCTGCCTGCGTCTCTGTCCGGCTCGACACCGCATTCCCGCAGCGCGGTTTCCGCCACGCTCCGCCATGAGAGGTCGACGGCCGCGGGCGCGGCGAGACGGCCGCGCCGGAGCACGTTGACGATTTGCGCCGGATCATTCACAAACGTGACGCCGCTGAGGCTGAGGTCGCGCAGCGCACCGAAGCGGGTCGATACCACGGGCAGGCCGCAAGCGAGCGCCTCGAAGACGGAAAGTGGGGCTTCCGCGCAGGCGTGCTCGTGCGTGACCGGGAACACGTAGCAATCCGCGAGTTGATAGACCTCCTCGATGCGCGGCAACGGCTCACGGATGATGTGCACGCCTGCTGCGCGCAATTCATCGGCGTAGTCCGTCTCAGGCCGTGTCGACGTGCTCGCGACGAGCAGCGCGGCCCAGCCATCGAGTTGGGCAATGGACTTGAGCACGTCCAGGTTGCGCTCGCGCTTGAGGTGGCCCACGTGCAGCGCGATGCGGGCATCAGCATCGAAACCGTACTTGCTGCGGAGCAAGCTCCGGTGCTCGGCGTTGGCGGCCTTGAACCGCGAGGCGTCGACG
>JAJRTI010000219.1 GCA_024278415.1 Planctomycetota bacterium
AGCCCTTCGGGCTGCGGTGTCCGCGAGGGGTTGCACGCAGGCGAAGAGCCGGGACGTTTGTTGTGAACCTGCCTGGATCCACTTCGAAACTGAAACTCCAGAATGCAACGCGTTGGGATACGTACAATCAGACCTACACCCGTAAGTAAGGCACCAATGTCTCGGAGGCCACCAAGGCACGAAGACACGAAGCCGCACGAAGTGGGATCGACGTGGCCGTCCTTTGTGTTCCTTGGCGCCTTCGTGCCTTAGTGGCCTCTGACAGGTTTCGTGCCTTTGCCGAGGAGAACGCACATGGACCGCGCATCGCTTCGTGCTCAGGGCAAGGGGGGGATCGACATTGGATCGCGGCTCGAGCCGTTCGTGGACGACTACCTCATCGAGACTTTGAAGGCCGCGCGCCTGGAGTTGCACCATCCACAGCCGCGGGAGGTCGTGCTGACCTTCAACAAGCCGTGGGAGGGCAACACGTCGTACTACTACCGCGTGTTCCAAGACGGCGGCCTCTATCGCATGTATTATCGCGGCTCCAACTTCTCATGGAAGACGCGCAAGACGACGCATGACCAGGTCGCCTGCTACGCGGAGAGCAAGGACGGCATCAAGTGGACGCGGCCGGAGTTGGGGCTGTTCGAGTTCAACGGCTCGAAGAAGAACAGCATTATGTGGCCGAACAGCCACAACTTCGCGCCGTTCAAGGACACGAATCCGAAGTGCAAGCCGTCGGAGCGCTATAAGGCTCTCAGCGGCATCAAAGGTGGCCTCATGGCGTACAGCTCGCCCGACGGCCTCCGCTGGAAGCCGATGCGCAAGAGCGCGGTCATCACCAAGGGCGCATTCGATTCGCAAAACCTGGCCTTCTGGGACGACGTGCGCGGGCGCTACGTGGACTTTCACCGCGGGTTCCAGAAAGGCGTGCGCGACATCATGACTTGCACGTCACCCGACTTCGTCAATTGGACCGACCCGGTCTGGCTCGACTACGGCGACGCACCGGACGAGCACCTCTACACGAACGCGATCATCGCGTACCACCGCGCGCCGCACATCTTCATGGGCTTCCCCAAGCGCTTCCATCCCACGCGCAAGAAGTGGGACGACCATCCCTATCCCGGCATTTCGGATGGCGTGTTCATGACCAGCCGCGACGGCCTGCACTGGCATCGCTGGGGCGAGGCGTTCCTCCGGCCGGGCCCCATGCGCGAGCGTTGGTGGCAGCGCAACAACCCCATCGCGTGGGGCATCGTCGTCACGAAGGCCGAGCGCGACGGCATGCCCGACGAACTGTCGCTCTATAGTTGCGAGAATTACTACATTGGCCCGTGCCGGCTCAGGCGATTCACGTTGCGCATGGACGGGTTCGTCTCCGTGCACGCGTACTACAAGGGCGGCGAGATGCTCACGAAACTGCTGAAGTTCGACGGCAAGGAGCTGGCCATCAACTACTCCACCTCCGCGGTCGGCAGCGTGCGCGTCGAGATTCGCGACAAGGCCGGCAAGCCCATCCCCGGCTTCGCCCTCCGCGACTGCCCGGAGATCTACGGCGACGAGATCGAGCACACAGGGTCATGGAAGGGGGGCAGCGACGTCGGCGCGCTCGCCGGCAAGCCCGTGCGCCTGCGGTTCGTGATGAAGGACGCGGACGTGTATGCGATGCAGTTCAAGTGAGGTCGGCGAGCGCTTGCCGAATAGCGGCGACCAGCTTCTGGTTCTCATGTCGGGTGCGCACGGCGACGCGGAAGTACTCCGGCCCCAAGCCAGGGAAGTTCGAGCAATGGCGGATGACGATGCCCCTGGGGATGAGCGCCGCGCGAAGCGCGTCGCAGGTCGTGCTCAGGGGGGGCAGCCGCATGAGCAGGTAGTTCGCATGCGCGGGGCAAGGTTGGAGGCCGGGG
The DNA here is from genome assembly GCA_024278415.1 of Planctomycetota bacterium. The sequence continues at coordinate 1,896 of JAJRTI010000219.1, forward strand.
ATCTCCCGGAGGCGCGCCGTGAGCCACTCGCGTTCGCACTTGACGAGTTCGCGGGTGCGCTGAGCATACTTGCGCTCGCCCAACATCGCCACGCCAACAGCCTGCGCAAGCGCGTTGACGGTCCACGGCTCATGTGCGGCGTGGAGCTGAGCGATGAGATCCTCAGGGCCGACCGCATAGCCGAGGCGCAGGCCGGGGATGGCGTAGAATTTCGTCATCGACCGCAGCACGAGGACGTGGTCTCGGCCAAGGCATGAGATGTTCGCGTCTCCGTCCTCAACGAAGTCCATGAACGCTTCGTCGAACACGACCGTGCAGTTTGGCCGTGCGGCGGCCAAATCGAGTAGCGCTTCCCGGCTGGCCATTGCGGCAGTCGGGTTGTTGGGGTTGCAGACGAAGAGTACATCCGCGCCCTGCGCCGCGCGCGCGGCCTCGTCGAGAGGGTGTTGGAAGGCTTGCTCTGGCTTGGCGAAGACACGGTCGATCTCGCAACCCACTGAACCTAAGGCGGCCGCGTACTCGCTAAACGTCGGCTCCACGATCACCGCCCGCTTGGGCTTCAAGACGCGACAGAGCAAGTAGATCAACGCGTTCGAGCCGTTGCCCACGATGATCTGCCGCGGCGCAACGCCGTGGCGTTCGGCAAGCGCGTGGGTCAACTCTGTGCAGTCTGGGTCCGGGTAGTGGAGGAGTAGGGGGGCGCTTGCCGAGAGGACTTGCTCCACCACGGCCGGCAGGCCCAGCGGATTGATGCTGGCGCTAAAGTCGATGAGCGAGTCCGGCGCCACACCATATCGGCGCGCGACTTGGGCGAGATTGCCGCCGTGCTGAGGTTGATTGTCCGAAGCGTGCATCGCTATGAGAAGGCAAGAGGCGGGTGCGCTGGCACAGGGAGGCGTGCAATCATAGTGCGCTGCCCGAGATGAGGCAAGCGACCGCCAGGCCACAGTCCGCTTGACTGGCCATGAGCAGCGGCGATAATCGAGCGACACGTCCGCACCAACGCCCTTCCTGCCAGGAGACCGTCATGCCTACCTGCCGCGGAGCCCTCCTTCTTCTTTTCGTTGCCGTAGCCGCGAGCGCGGCTGAAGACAGTGGCATTCTGCTTGAGGCGGAAGACTTCAAGTCAAAGGTGTCCGACGAGAAGGATTTCGCGAGCGCCGCGCGCGAACGCGCGGCCAGCCGGCACAAGGTGCTGACGCGGTTCTTCAAGAAGGGCTACTTGCTCTACGAGTTCGAGGCGCCCGTGAAAGGGCAGTACTCGGCCTGGCTGCGCTACGGCGCCAAGCACGGCCAGTTCATTGGCTCCGCGCTCGACCCCAAGGGCGTGCCCGCGTTCGTGCGCGTGAAGGCGCCCGCGACTGGCGGGTACATCGGGCCGGGCGTGTGGGGCTGGGTGAGGCTGTTCCGGGCTTCACTCGCCAAGGGCAAGCACTCGATCGCGCTCTCCAACGCGACGATGCGCGTGGACTGCCTGTACATCACGAGGAGCAACGCCATGCCGACCGACGACGTGATCAAGCGCAAACCCAAGCCGCTCCCGCCGGAGATCCAAGCGCTGGTGGACAAGCCGCTGTGCCCAGTCACCCCAAGCTGGCTGGACAACGCCGCCGACTACAAGCTGCCCGCGTGGTACGGCGAGTACCGTGTTCAGGCACACACGCGGCTGTCACTTCGCTGGTTAGACAAGCCAATCTTCTTCCATGCTGCCGAGGCGTTCAGGCAGATGGGTGTGCATACGTTCGTGCGGCATATCAAAAGCGGCGGGGAGGGCGCGTGGTGGAAGAGCAGCGTTGGCGCAACGGACCCGAAGGCGCTCAACCGAAACATCGCCCAGGAGATCATCGACAACGCGCACAAGGCCGGCTGCCGAATCATCGTCTACTACCGGCACATGGAGGACAACTGGGTGGTGAAGGAGCATCCCGACTGGGCCGCGCGTGACTGGAAAGGGAACTTGGTCAAGAAGCGCGGATACAAGGCCTGCTTCAACTCGCCGTATGCGGACTTCGTGCAGACGCGGCTCTTGGAGCTGGTCGACATGGGAGCCGACGCGTTCTATTTCGACGAGGTGCATTTCCCCAAGACGGGATGTTGGTGCGCCTACTGCAAACGCCTGTTCAAAGCCGAGACGGGACTCGACCACCCCAAGGAGCCCAATCCAGAGGATCTGGTCTGGCAGAAGCTGATCGGCTTCAATAACCTCAGCATCGAGCGCACCTTCCTCAAGTGGCGAAAGGCCATCCATGCGCGCAACCCGAACGTGGTGATGCTCATCGGCAGCAACACCTGGCCGGCCATGGGCGAACGCCACATGACGGGCCGGCTGTTCCGAATCGCGGACTCCATGAAGACCGAGTTCTCCCTGCCCGCGCGCGGAGGAGGGAACGCGATTTTCTCGGGAGTCCCGTCCATGAAGCCGATCGAGAAGGACGCCAAACTCGCGTTGGGCTACACGCTCGCGAGAGACGCCTGTGACGGCCGGCCTGCGCACATCTGGACGCACGGCCTGCTCGACGAGAGGTCCGCGGTCTACGCGAGCGCGGGGGTGATGACGCACGGTTGCATCGCCAACCTCGACATCCCGGAGGCTACGATTCCCAACATGATGTTCGCCAAGGCGTTTGCGCTGGGCAACAAAGTGTCGAAGCACTTCGCGGGCAGGATGCCGCTGAGGTGGGCCGCGGTGCACTACTCCGAGTATGCGCGCGACCACTTCCTCGTGGACGAAGTCGAGCGCGTCAAGAGGGTGCTCTATCCCACGTACGCGGCGTACGCGGCGCTGCTGCGCGCGAGGCTGCCCGTGGGCGTGGTGACCGACACGCAACTCGAGCAGGGCCTTCTCGACGGATACAAGGTGCTGTTCCTTCCTGCGCCGCAGTTGCTGACCCAGCGCATGCGCGCGGCTGTCGCGAGTTTCAAGGCGCGGGGCGGGCTCGTCGTGAAGAACCGGCCAGAGTGGCTGTGGCACGATGCCAAGGCCGGGGCACGCGCGACCGAAGAGTTCATGGCTGTGGTGTCAGATGCGGCGAAAGCTGCGCCCGTGCAGGCCTTCGGCGGGCCGGAGAAGATGCACGTCGTGGCCTTCGTGAGCGAGGACCGCAAGCGCCTCACCGTCTCGCTCTGCAACGACTTCTCGTGGGTCTACACGGGCCGGCGCAAGACGCGTGACGGCAAGACGATTGACGTGTCCCGGTTCACGAAGGCGCCCCCGCCGTGCCGGGGCGTGAAGGTGGTGCTCCGCGGGATGGATCGCCCCAAGCGCGTGGTGGAAGGAGTGAGCGGCCGGCCGTTGGAAGCGAGGCCTGGCGCTCACGGGCTAGAGATCGCGCTGCCCCCGTTCGATTCTATGGCCGTGGTCGCGCTGAAGTTAGACTGACCGCTGCGCGCGCCGCTACTTGTCGACGACCTCCACCTTGCCCGTCTTGGCGTCGTATTTGTACTGAGTGCCCTTGGGCAGCGGCGGGATTTCGAAACCTGACTTCTTGAGTTCGTCCAGCGACTTGGGAAAACGCCCCTCGAGCGCTTGGAACGCCTGGATGGCTTGGGTCATCGCCAAGGATCGGAGTTGCTTTTCGACTCTCTTGGGCTGCTTGACCGCCATGTTGACATAGTCGAGTGGCAGGCCGCCTGGCTGGGCTTTGGCGTCGTCGGCCTTCTTGGCGTCCTTGGGTGCGGCTTGCTTGTCGGTTGAAGCCTGCTCAGCGGACTGGGGGGGCTTTTGGCAGCCCATCGCCAGGGCGATGGCGCCGACCGTGCACGCGGTGAGAATGATTCGCATCGTCAATCCTCCGGAGGGGTCAAGTTGCGGAGTGCGGTCGTATCGGTGAGATCGTGTTTGAGCGGCGTGACAGAGATGTAGCCCTCGCGCAGCGCGGCCACGTCGCTTTGGCCGTTGGTCTGATGCACGGGAATCTCCCCATCGAGCCAGAAGTAGTCGCGGCCCCGAGGGTCGTGGCGGCGCACGTAGCGGTCCACGTAGGCTTGCATGCACTGTTCGGTGAAGCGAATGCCGCGGACCTCGTCGCGTGGGCGAGCAGGGACATTGACGTTGAGCAGTGGCGCGTTGGCCGCGGCTGCGCGGCCGACCAAGGCTAGGAGGCTCTCCACTTGCTCGCACACGACTTCGGCCGCGTACGCGAGGTCCGCATCTGGGCCAACTTCGATGGACGCGGCAATAGACGGGACGCCCACGAACGCGGCCTCGATCGCGGCGGCGACCGTGCCTGAGTAGAAGACGTCAATGCCGACGTTGGCGCCGAGGTTGATGCCCGAAATGAGCACATCAGGCCGCTCGTCGCATAGTGCGGCAAGCGCGATCTTCACGCAATCCGCCGGCGCGCCGCTCACGCCGTACCCGAAGAACTCGCCGGCCTTGTCCACCTTTCGGACGCGCAGCGGCACGGAGAGCGTGATCGAGTGGCTCACCGCGCTCTGCTCCAGGTCGGGCGCGACTACCGTCAGATCGCCGAGGCCCCGCAACGCACTGGCCATGGCCTCGATGCCAGGGGCGTAGATGCCGTCGTCGTTGGTTAGGAGGATTCGCATTGGCGTGGCGGCGAGGATAGGTTTGGCAGCGTAGCCAGTTGCGCGCACGCGCGATTGTAGTGCATCATCCGGCCCCGCCTCGATCGCCTCGTCCGGTAGCCAGTTGCGCGCACGCGCGATTGTAGTGGGGGGGGTACGGGGTGTCAAACGAAGGGGATGACGGCCATGCAGATGCAAGCCGTTCTAAGCCGCCCGTGTTGCAGCAGAGCAGCTAGAGCGCAGCACTACCGCAGGTGCAGCTCGGTCCTCGCGATGATCATGTCCTGCCACTCGCGGGCGAGTGTGGTGAAACGCGCGGACCAGCCCGAGACGCGGACGGACAGGTTGGTGTAGCGCTCCGGGTGCTGCTGTGCGTCGCGCAGAGTGTCCGCGTCGATGACGTCGACCTGGAGGTAGAAGCCGCCGCCAGCTACGAACGTCTTGAGCAGCGCCACGAGTGCTTCGAGGCCGGCCTCGTCCCTGAGGCAGCTTGGATGGAGTCGCATGTCCAGGGGAGTGCCGCACGCGAGGCGCGCAAAGTCGACCTTGCAGAAGGACTTCACGACCGCAGTGGGGCCGTTGCGCTCCGTGCCCGGGGTGGGAGCCAAGTTCGGGGCGAGGATGTCCCCAGCGAACGCGCCAAACGCGGTGGCCGCGCGGTGCTTGCTGTACTCGATCTGCCGGCCGAAGGTGCTGATGCCCGGCGGCATGCGAACGCCATTGCGCGTTGGAACCTCCTCACAGAGGCGGACATAGTCGCGGTACACTCGAAGAAGCATCGCGTCGGCTTCGTCACTGTCGTTGCCGTACAGCTTGTACTCGTTACGAATGCGCTGTCGGAGGAGTTCGTGGTCTTGCCAGTTGCTCCGAAGGATGTGGACGAACTCGTCGAGGGTGAAGCTCTTCTCATCGAACACGACCTTCTTCAGCACGAACAGACTATTCGCCACGTCGGGCATGCCTCCAGCGTGCGGTGAGCGCACCATGTAATGAGCGCCGCGGTGGTGGTACCCGCGGCCGCGCTCGATGCAGTCGTCGACGAACAGCGAGAGCAGCGGGGCGGGGGCGCCGTTGGAGAAGGCTTGGGCACTCTCGCGCCAGATGGCTTCGAGCTGCTCTCGCAGTCGGATGAGGAATGCGGAGTAGAGGGCTTCGAAGTCTGGTAAAGTTGGGGTAGTTCCATCGCCTTGAAGGTTTTGGATCGCCCCCCCTGTGGTCCCCCCTGGAAGGGGGGACTTGAGGGCATCGAAGTGTGGTAAGGTTGGGGTAGTTCCATCGCCTTGAAGGTTTTGGATCGACCCCCCTGTGGTCCCCCCTGGAAGGGGGGACGTGCTCGTTAGCGCCAAGACGTGTTGGAGGCACAGCAGCATGTCGAACGGCCGGTAGCTGAACGCGGTCTTGCCCGGCACGAGCACCTCCCAGCAGCCGTCGTTGGTGAAGGTGCGAGCATCTTCGATGGAGTAGCCAAAGCGCACGAGCGCGGGGATGACCACATCCTCGTTGTAGATTGACACGATGCCGCCGCCGAGGCGCTGGATCTCAGCGATGCGGCGCCAAAGGCAGTCGGGCGTGTTGGCGTTGACGCGCACCGCGATGGGGAAGTCGCTGACGTGCAGTTCCTCAACCGCGTCGAGGATGAGATACGTCACGTCGTTGATGACGGACTTGCCGCTCTGGTCGACGCCGGCGAGGATGACGTTCTGGTAGAACTGCGCGTCGCCGCTGCCGCCGACGTGTCCGGTCTTCGCGCCGGTCCACTCGCAGCCCTTGATCCAGAAGTGGGCGATCAGCTCCCGCGCCTCGTCGAGGGTGATGTGGCCGTCGGCGAGGTCGCGTTCGAGGTGCGGCCCGAGCATCATGTCCACACGGCCGAGGCCGGACCAGTTGCCACACAGGCGCTGGAACTCCCACATGAACCAGAGCGACTGAAGCGCCTCGCGGAAGCTCGCGGGTGGGTTTTCGGGCACGTTCAGCGCCGCGGCGAGCACCTCCTCGTAGTGGCGGCGGCGGTCGGCAGCCGACTCCGCGATGAGGCGCTCAAGTTCCATGACGTAGCGCCTGTGCCAGTGCGCGGCCGCGTCGAGGCAGCGGAGCATGGAGCGCAGGAGGTCGGCCTGCGCGTCGTCAAGGTCGGCGCGCACGAGGCGACCTTCGACACGCTGGCGCAATTGCCCGTAGCCCGTCTTCAACACACGGTCGAGCCCGATGGTTGTGTGGCTGGTGCTGCCGATGTCGGAGCCCGGTGTCATGTGGCGCGGCGCTTCGATGAAGGGAGCCGCTCCAATGAGCTTCTCTTCGGGAACGATTCGCAGGGGCGCGGTCTCGGCAATGTGCGAGACGGCTTCGGCGTACCGCGCGTTCGGCGTCGCATCAGGCATCGATTCCGCGTCAATGCTGAATGGCGCTGACTCCATGGCCCGGCCGTACGCGCCTCCGATCACACGCGCGGCGAGTGCGCGGGTCGCGTCGGAGAGGCGGCGCGGAGTGTGCACTGTCGTAACGACACCGAAGCGATCGGCAAGTCGGAGATTTGCAGAATCTGCCGGCATATCACGTGGCCCGTTTACTTGGGGATCAATTTCGATTAGCATACCGCCTTCTTATGGCAAAGGGAACTGGCCCCGCGGCAACCCTGCCCTGACTCTGAGAAGGACGAGTATGAACGACGCCGAACGCTTCCTCGCGAACATGGAATATCAGCCTGCGGATCGCGTGCCCAACCACGAGTTGGGCGCGTGGGGACAGACGCGCGAACTGTGGATCGAGGCGGGCGCGCCGGTGGATCAGTTCAAGTGGGACTGGTTCTGCGGGGAGGACGCGCTTGGATTAGACAAGCGCGGGTTCATCCCGGTGAATTACGGCATGATCCCGGCGTTCGAGCCGAAAGTGTTGGAGAAGCACGAGCGCTGGGAGATCATCCAGAGCCCCAAGGGGATCATTTCCAAGGCGCTCACCGAGGGCTGTGTCGGCGGCACGCGGATGTCCATGGATCAGTACCTCGAGTGGCCGGTCAAGTCGCTCGATGACTTCCGTGAGCTACAGAAGCGCTACGATCCGCGCGACCCGGCGCGGTTGCCGCAGGGCTGGCTGGAGCAGGCTCAACAATGGCGGGAAGAGGGCCGCCCGATCGTGTGCGGCCGGAACTGCGGGCCCTGCGGGTTCTACTGGAAGGCCCGGGAGTGGATGGGCACCGAGCATCTGTCATTCGCCTGGTACGACCAGCCCGAGCTGTGCCACGAGATGATGGAGTTCTTCGCGGACTTCACGATCGAGGTCTCACGGCCCGTGGTGGAGCAGATCCAGATCGACTACTTCAATCTCAACGAGGACTGTGCGATGAAGGGCGGGCCGCTGCTTGGGCCCGACACGTTCCGCAAGTTCATCGAGAAGCCGATGCGTCGGCTGGTGGAGTTCCTCAAGTCCAATGGCGTGCGCTACGTGTGCCTGGACTCGGACGGCGACCCGCGCAAGTTGATCCCGCTGTGGATGGACTGCGGCATCGACTGCATCTGGCCGCTGGAGCGGGCGTCCGACATGGACCCCGCGGCGTTGCGCAAGGAGTTCGGCAAGTCCTTGCGCCTCTGGGGCGGCGTGGACAAACGCGAGTTGGCCAAGGGCCGCGATGCGATTACCGCGCACCTCCAGTCCCTCGCGCCACTCGTGGAGGAGGGCGGCTTCATCCCAACCGTCGACCACACCGTGCCACCGGACGTGTCGTGGGACAATTTCCGCTACTACATGGACGAGAAGCAGAAGCTGCTCGAAGGCAGGCTGTAGGTGGTCATTGGTCATTGGTCATTGGTCATTGGTCATTGGTCATTGGTCATTGGTCACTGGTCACTGGTCACTGGTCAATGGTCAATGGTCAATGGTCAATGGTCAATGGTCACTGGTCAATGGTCACTGGTCACTGGTCACTGGTCACTGGTCACTGGCCGCTGGCCGCTGGCCGCTGGCCGCTGGCCACTGGCCGCTCCCTTCCGATTTGGCAACATATCAGCCGAGTGCAAAGGCGGGCCAGGAGGCGCATCCAGGTGAGTCGTTGTTAGTGCATAAGCCGTCGCTCCGCCGACGCGAGGTCGGTGGGGGCGCTTTCCCTACCAATGACCAATGACCAGTGACTATTGACCAATGACGCGTCCCATTGCCCTCATCCCGTATCTTCAGTCATCTTGCATCAAGCACCATGAGCAAAACGTCCGATCAGTCCCCCGGCTACTACCGCTATCCCACCATCCATGGCGACACCATTGTTTTCGTGTGTGAGGACGATCTGTGGGCCGTTCCCGTGGACGGCGGCGCAGCGCGTCGATTGACCTCGAATTTCGGCCCGTGCCTATGGCCGCGGTTTTCGCCCGACGGCAAGCAGCTCGCGTTCATCGGCCGCGAGGAAGGGCCGGGCGAAGTGTACGTCATGCCGGGCCGCGGCGGCGAAGCGCGGCGGCTCACCCACCAGGCGGCAGGTGCGTCTGTCGCCGGCTGGACCGAGGACGGCCGCGAGATCGTCTACGCGAGCAATTTCGGCGAGCAATGCCGTCGCACAATGGCGTTGTGGAGTGTGTCGCCCCATGGTGGGCAGCCGCGGGAGTGGCGATACGGCCCCGCGACGCTCATCTCGTTCGGCCCAAAGGGAGCCAAGGTGCTGGGCCGGCACGCGGCCGACCCGTCGCGGTGGAAGCGGTACCGAGGCGGCACCGCGGGCAGGCTGTGGATCGACGTGGAGGGCACCGAGGAGTTCAAGCCGCTCGAACCAGCCGAGGGGAATTTCACGTCGCCCATGTGGATTGGCTCGCGCATTTATTTCATCTCCGACCACGAGGGCATCGGCAACCTCTACTCGTGCCGGCCTAACGGCACGGACTTGAAGCGCCACACCCATCACGAGGACTTCTACTGTCGCAACGCTTCCACGGACGGCAAGCGCATCGTCTACCACGCGGGCGCGGACCTCTACGTGCTCGACGTGAAGACGGGCGAGTCGCGGCTCGCTCCGGTGGACTTCCGCAGCCCGCGCATGCTACGGCAACGGAAGTTCGTGAGCGCGTCGAAGTACCTGCAAGGCGCTTCGCTCCGGCCAGACGGCGAGGCGGTATGCCTAACCGTGCGCGGCAAGCCCTTCACCATGGCCAACTGGGAAGGCGCGGTGCGGCAGCACGGCGTGCGCGATGGCGTGCGCTATCGCCTCACCGCATGGCTCAACGACGGACAACGCTTGGTGACCATTGCCGACAGCAGCGGCGAGGAGCGGATTGAAATCCACTGGCGCGCCGGAACAAGGCGGCCCAAGCGGCTCATGGGCCTCGATATCGGGCAAGCGTACGGCATGACCGTGTCGCCGAAGAAGGACGAGGTCGCCATCTGCAACCACCGACTCGAACTGCTGCTCGTCGATCTGAAAACGGGCAAGATGAAGCAGATCGACAAGAGCCCGTACGAGTCCATCCACGGCATGTCGTGGTCCCCGGACGGCCGCTGGCTCGCCTACGCGTTTGCCTCGACCGAGCGCACGTGCTCGATCAAGGTGTGCCATGTGGCCACCGGCAAGTCTCAGTTCGTGACGCGGGCTGAGTTCTCCGACGTGTCGCCATCGTGGGACCCCGAGGGCAAGTACCTCTACTTCCTGTCGTTTCGCGATTTCAACCCGGTGTACGACCACGTGCACTTCGACCTCAGCTTCGTGGAGGCCGGGCGGCCGTTCCTCGTGACGCTCAGGCGGGATTTGCCCAACCCGTTCGTGCCGCAGCCCAAGGAGCAGGACGGCGACGAAAACGGCGATGGCAAGGACGGCGACAAGAAGGACAAGAAGGAGGAGGAGGCCAAGCCCGTCCAGATCGACTTCGAGGGCATCGAGCAGCGCATCTGCGCATTCCCCGTCAAGGCGGGCAGGTACGGCCAGATTAGCGGGATCAAGGGCAAAGCGCTCTACACCGTGTTCCCCACTGCCGGCGCGCTCAGCGCGGACCCGACGGACAAGGGCACGATCTACGCGTATGCCTTCAAGGACCAAAAAGCCGAGGCCCTCGCGAAGGAGGCGTCTGGTTTCACGCTATCACGCGACCGCAAGATGTTGCTCTACTTCTCAAAGGGGAAGGTTCGCGTGGTGAAGGCCGGGGAGAAACCGAACGACAAGGCTGGGGACAGGGGCAGCCGTGAGACCGGCTGGCTCGACCTAGGGCGCGTACGCGCGTCGGTCGTGCCGCTCGCGGAGTGGCGGCAGATGTATCGCGAGGCGTGGCGGCTCCAGCGCGACCACTTCTGGACTGAAGATATGTCAGGCGTGGATTGGCAGCGCGTGTACGAGCGCTACCTGCCGCTCGTGGAACGTGTGGCGACGCGCGGCGAGTTCTCGGACTTGATGTGGGAGATGCAAGGCGAGCTGGGCACGTCGCACGCGTACGAGATGGGCGGCGACTATCGGCCCGCGCCCAACTACGGGCAGGGCTCCCTGGGCGCGGACTTCGCGTTCGACGAGCGCGCAGGCGGGTACCGAGTGGTGCGTATAGCGCAAGGCGATGCCTGGGAGCCGGCCAAGGATTCGCCTTTCAACGAGCCGGGAGTGAACGTGCGCGTCGGCGACGTGCTGATGGCGATAGGGGGGCAGCGGCTGAGCCAGGAGGCCACACCGAACGCGATGCTCGTCGGCCTCGCCGGCCAGGAGGTGGACCTCACCGTGAGGCCGAAGGGCCGCGCCAAGCCGCGCACGGTGACCGTGAAGGTGCTGAGCGACGAGACGGAGCTGCACTACCGCGACTGGGTGCGCAGAAACCGAGAGTACGTGCACAAGAAGACCCGCGGCAAGGTGGGCTACGTGCATATCCCGGACATGAGCGGCCGCGGGTATGCGGAGTTCCACCGCGGGTACCTGGCCGAACTGGACCACCCTGGCATGATCGTCGACGTGCGCGGCAACGGAGGGGGCCACGTGTCTCCGCTGATCTTGGAAAAGCTCGCCCGCCGGCGCATCGGTTACGACGTGCAGCGGCACGGCCAGCCCATCCCGTACCCCGAAGACTCCGTCATGGGGCCCATGGTCGCGGTCACGGACGAACTCGCCGGCTCCGATGGCGACATCTTCTCGCACTGTTTCAAGCTCATGAAACTCGGCACGCTAATCGGCAAACGCACGTGGGGCGGCGTGGTCGGCATCAGCCCGCGGCTGTCGTTCGTCGATGGCGGCACGACGACGCAGCCAGAGTATTCGTTTTGGTTCGAGGACGTAGGCTGGGACGTGGAGAACTATGGCACCGACCCGGACATCGAGGTCGAGTACCGGCCGCAAGATTACCTCGCCGGCGTCGACCCGCAGCTCGACCGCGCGATCGAGGTGATTCTGGAGCAGATGAAGGCGAATCCGCCCAAACTGCCCGACTTCGGCAAGCGGCCCAAGCGGACGTTGCCGAAGCTGCCAGGAGGGGGAGAGCGAACCACGAAGGTCACGAAGGGGGAAGTGAGATAGGGCATTGCTGCGTCTGCTCCGCTCGATCCCCGCGATTCCATCATTCCACCATTCCACCATTCCATCTGCCTTGAGGCCCCCATGCCCAAACCCCAAAAACTCGCCGTCGTCGGCTTCGACTCGATCTCGCTCCCGTTCCTCGACACCTTTGTCAAGCGCGGGGTCATGCCTACCGTGGGCAAGCTCATGGAGGCCGGCAGCACGACGCAGACCTGGCCGTGCTTCCCCATGGAGACCGCGACGAACTGGGCTTGCCTTGCGACTGGCGCCACGCCGGCGGTGCACGGCTGCAACATGGGCATGCCCGAACCCGGCGGGCCTATGGGCAAGGTCGTGCAGGCTTTTCCGGCGGACTATTGCACCGCGGAGCAGCTCTGGTCGGCCGCGCACCGCGTCGGGAAGCGGTCGGTGATCTTTGACTGGACCCAGTCCTATCCGCTTGCGTTTGAGGACGGCCTGATCCACGTGGGCGAGGACGGCCGGCCCCACCACGCGATCCGCGCGCTCCAAGAGTGCTGCGCGTACACGACTGACGTGGGCATCCCTGAGGCGTTCCACGTCAAGCGCATCCAGCCTGTGGCCGCGGATGGCGGGCTCGAGTTAGAGATGCCCATCACGCCCAGTATGACGAACCCCTTCCCTGCCGCGGCTTTGCCGTATATGTATCGGCAGGTGTCGTCCCTCTTCGCGCGCATCAACAAGGGCGCGGCGGGATACGAGTCCCTGTCGGTGTTCGGGGAGAAG
>JAJRTI010000220.1 GCA_024278415.1 Planctomycetota bacterium
AGGCAGTGAAGCATGGGGGCTGTGGGCGAATCGCGTTACGAAGGCAAGGGATTATACTGACACGCGCCCGACTTTGCCATAGGTGGGCAAGCCCGAAACGTTCCGCGTGGATCGTACCCGCATTCGCCAGAAGTGACATTTCAGCCGAGTGCAAAGAGGGCCCTCACCTCGCTGGCCCCCACCGGCCCCGCGTCGGCGGGAGCAGGCTCTTGCACTACTGCGCAGCGTTCACACTCTGGCCTCCTGGCCCGCTTCTTGCGATTCTTGGTTCCTCATCAGGTGACCAGGGCGATGCGATCGCGCAAGAAGCGGGCTAAAGGCGGGCCAGGAGGAGCATCCAGGGTGAGTCGGTTAGTGCCTTCAGCATCAGCAACCGCGACGAAAAACAAGAAAAGGGTACCGTCCACAGATCACAGCGAACGGCCTGGGCTTCGGAGCAACGCCATTCTCCGTGGAACAAGAAAACACAGATGTCCCTAGCGCTGCCTCTGGCCGCAACCAAAGAGATCAAAGGTGTACCACGGATGGCGGAGCCGACCCACGGATGTGTGCCAATCACGTTCTGCATCCGTGGGACCCATCTGGCCATTGGCTTGCGGCTCCGTAGGGCCTGCTGTAGCATGGCGCGCATGAACGAAGCCGCATGGTACAGTTCGGGCCGGCTTGGCCGCAAAGGCCACGCGGCGGTTGTGGCGCTCTTCGTGGGCGTGGGCGTGTTCTACGCGGCCGCGTGCTGGCCATCGCCGTATCGCGGCGGGGATTTGATCAATATCGCCACCATGCTGGCCAAGGACGCGGACCCGACGCTGTTCGCTAAGGACTTCACCTTCGGGTCAGTACAGTACTACCGCACGTACCTCCCCATGTACCGCGCCGCGATGCTCGCGGCCAGCCGCGTCGCGGGCAGCACGCTGGCCGCGCACAAGCTGCTTGTGCTGTTCATGGCGCCCGCGTACTTGGCGGCCATGTTCTTGTTGCTGAAGGAGTTGACGGGCAACTGGGTCGTCAGCCTTGCCGTGGCGCTGGCGTCCATGACGCCGCGAGGATCGCTGCACTACCAATGGGGCCTGGGTCCGCTGTCCACCGCGGTGCCACGATAGCTGTATCTCGTGTTGTTCCCAGCCTTCTTCTGGGGGTTGCTGCGCACCGAAACGCGGCCCAAGCTGAGGCTGGCGGTCCTCGTGCTCGTGGGCTTGAGCTTCAACGTACACCCGCTGTCTGCGGCCATCTGCGCCGCGGCGATTGCGGTCTACGTGCTCTACACGTGCGGCGCGACGTGGGCGAGCGGCAAGCAGGTGGCCGTGCTGGTGCTCGCGTTTGTGCTCTCCGCCGCGCCGAGCGCGATCCGCTACTCCCGGGCTCGGTCGCACGAGGAGGTGCGGGGCGAGGAGGCCGTGCAGGTGAACGACATCATGCGGCATCGCTTCCCGTTCCTCTTCCTCGACACCGGCGCGTTCCGGCTGGCGCACATCGGCGGCTGGCTCTGGCTGACGACCGCGTTGGGCATCGCTCTCAAGGCCCGCACCCGGCGGTTGGATAGCCGCGATGGCGGGCTGTTGGCCGCGGGCTTGGCCGCGCTCGCCATCGCGTTGCTGGGCACCGCGCTGTTCTCGTACGTGAGCGACCGTCTCCGCGTGCCGCGCATCATGCCGTATAGCTTGCGTTGGGCCAAGCTCATCTTCCTGGTGCACTACGTGTTCCTCGCGCAATTGGGGGCGGCGCTGTTCCTTCTCGCCAAGCGGTTAGACGGAGGCGGGCGGTCTCGCATCGCAGGCGCGTGCGCGAGCCTGCTCGTGCTGGCGCTCATAGCCGACGCCGGGGCCGCCGGAGTGCGCGCTTGGCGCACAGGCCATCGAACGCCCACCCAGGACGAGGCCGCCCTCGCGCGGCTCGCGGCATGGGCGCGGGCGAACACGCCGCGCGACGCGCTCTTCCATTTCGACAACTTGGAGTTTCGCCTGGAGGCGCGGCGCGGGCTCACGGTCTGTTGGAAAGACGGAGGCACGTTTTCCCATTCCGACCCGCGCAAGCTCATCGAATGGTGGCGCCGTTACGAGCAGCAGCAACAGGCCCTTGCGAGCGGCTCTCCGTCCAAAGTCGTAGGCCTCGCCCGCCGCCTCGGCGCGGACTATCTCGTGCTGCCAGGGTTCGCCCAAGCCGCGCGGCTGCCCGTGGCTTACCGGAATGATTGGTTCGTGGTGTATGCATTGTGATGGGAGCGTTCCCTGCCGCTCGATTCCTTGACAGCCCGCCTGCGCGCTGGTACCGTTGGGGCGACTTTCTGGCAGAGCTGGGACGCTGCCATCAGCCCTATTGCTGGAGCGCAGAAGTGGACGTTGCTGCAAACCAAGGTCGTGCCGGGCAGACACCAGGCGAAACCGAGGCGGTGCTCGCCGCCGTGGCCGAGTCGGTCTCCGAGGGCCTGCTAATCATCGACGCCAACGGGCTTGTGTTGAAGATGAACCAACGCCTGCGAGATCTGCTGGACGCCGGGGACGCGCCAGTGGACGGGCGACTCGTGCGCGACGTGGAGCGCGAACTCGCCGCGCCGCAGCGGCAGCTCTTGCGCAACCTGGTCACGCCTCCCAGTGACGTGTCCTGCTCCCCGCGGCCCGATCAGGAGCCGTGGCGCAAGGAGATCGTCTGCCGGCTCAGGGAGGCGACGCGCCTGCTCGTGGTGGCCACCCCCGTGGCCCCCGAAGGCGGCAGGCCGCTCGGCCGGGTGTTCGTCGTGCGCGACTTGGCCACGGAGCGCACGGCCAGCCAGATAGCCAACGACCTCCTCAACGCGGTCACCCATCAGTTGCGCGGGCACCTCACGGCGATACTGGGCTTCGCGTCGCTCCTTGCCTCGGGGCACATGGGCCGCACCTCGCCGCGGCAGGCCACCGCGCTGGAGCGTATTCGCCGCCAGAGCGTACGGCTGCACGGCTGTATCAACGACATGATCGAAGTGGCGCGGCTCGATAGCGGAACGTTGCGGTTGGACCTGGAAGACGTGGATATTGTGTCGCTGCTGGGCGCGTGCATCGAGGAGGCCGCGATGCGCGCCGAGTCCAAACGAGTTAGCGTGACATACGGCGTCTCCGAGGGCGTGCCCCTAGTGCGCGTGGATCGGGCGAGAATTGTGCGGGTGCTCGCGGTGCTGCTCGATAACGCGGTCGGATTCTCTCCGCGCGGCGACACGGTCGCCGTCCAAGTACACCCTGCCGGCGGATCGGTGCAGATTTCGATCCGCGACAACGGCCCTGGCGTTCCGCCCTCGGCAACCGAGCACATCTTCGAGAAGTTTCACCACACGTTTTTCAATGGCAGATTAGACCGCGGGGCAGGCCTGGGCCTTCACCTCGCCTGGCAAGTGGTGCGGCTCCATGGCGGGAGGATGGACCTCCACGCGGCCAGCAAGGGGTGCACGCTCGCGCTCAGGCTGCCGGCCAGCAGCGCCCCACGTGGGCAGCAGGCGAGCGCGGCGGAAGTTGCGCTCGACGCTCGCAGCCGGGCGAGGGCAAGTGCCCGCGTGGGCGCGATGGGCCGCTAGACCCCGCATTGCTCACGAGCCCAGGCGGGTGCAGATGCAAGGCGGCGGTGCGAAGGCATGCTCGGGCAACGCCGCAGATGCGCCCGAAGGGCCAGCCCTTCCGCTCGCTTTCGCAACAGACGGTCCATGAAGCGACGAGCCTCATTCGCAGGCACAGCCGTCCATTGGCGGCCGTCTCCCACGTTTCTCTACTTCGGCTGGTGAGAAATGTGGGCTAGCCTCCCGTCGAGCGACACGCCTTGGGCGGGGTCGGTGCGCCGGGCAGCATCGCACACGCGCGCGCGTCCGGCGACTCCCCCGCGGGCCAGCCCCACGTGCAGTTCTCCCACCCGACGAACAAGTCGCCCTCACCCAACCACGAACGCGTTCGGCCGTTCCCACAGGATGCGGCTCACAAAAATGCGATTGTTGCTGCCGTACTGCTCGCACACCGTGGAGTCGAACGGGTTGGGCGGGGTGGTTTGCATCCACTCGGACACGACGATCCAGGATTCGTTCTCGCTTGCGGCGACCGTGCCGAAGTTGCCGAGGCGCGCGCCGTGCTCGGGCACAACAATGCGCTCGGTCTCGCGGATGACGCACAGCCGGTCCGGATCGATCTGGGCCATGAACAGCGGCGCACGATGGCGGAACACGTGGTCGTTGTTCGCTCCTCGCCGGGTGTACACGAGGAAGAGCGCGTCGCTGTGCGCGACCCAGTGCTGTTGGGTGTTGTAGCTGCCAAGCTCGCGGCCATCGTCGAAGGTCCACGGCCGGGGTTCGCCGAACTGGAGTCCGTCGTCGCCCTGGGCCACGTAGCCCTTCTCGTCGTTGCGCATCGTCAGGAAGAATCGCCCGTCGAATTGGGCCAGCGACGGTTCGCAAAAGCCGCGCGGCGCGTTGCAGACCAACTCGTCGCCGTGCTCGATGTAGCGCAACTCTTCGCCGTCAAACTCGCAGCGCACGACCGTCGTCTTCAAGCAGCACGAGTAGTTCAGGCCGCTTTCGCCTCGGCTGCCGAAGTAGATGGGCAGCAGAATCGTGCCGT
Source organism: Planctomycetota bacterium (assembly GCA_024278415.1). The sequence continues at coordinate 4,566 of JAJRTI010000220.1, forward strand.
CTGGCAGGTCGACTCGCTGCGTCGAGCCCGCGCCGGCGTTGAAGAAATGCTCCTCGTCCGGCATGTGCAGCGTCCTCATGTCGGACCACGCGCGCGCGTCCGGATCGTACACGCTGTATGCCGTATACCGTCGGACCTCGCCGCGGGCGAGTTCGTCGTTCTTGTATGCCGCGGTGTGCCCGGTGAGCAGAAGCTTGCCCGCAGCGGCATGCCACGCGGGCGTGGCGTCGCAGACGCAGCGCTCGACCCCGTCTTCCATGAGGCGTCGAGCGAATCCCTCGTGCGCGGCTGGGCCCGTCCACGTGCGCCCGAAATCGTCGGAACGGAAGTCGTGGAGGCCGTAGAAAATATCCGACCCCGTGAGGCGCAGCTTCTGCGTGGTGATGACGGCCGTGGCAGGAGGAATCACGCCCGCGCGAGCGTGCACCCAACAGGTCTTCCGATCGTAGCCTTCGCTGACGGTTTCGAGTTGCTGTGAGTAGTCGAGAGGAGTCGGCATGGTCGCTTCCTTTATTCGTCAGAACATGGGCCAACGCTCCACGTGGAGCGGAATGCCTTCGCATTCCTTCTTCCGAACGCGGGGCCGGCAACGACACGGAAGGCGAAGGCCTTCCGCTCCGGCACGATTCTGGGCACATGCTAAGCCCATCCTTTGGCTCTGTCAAAATGCGGGAGGCCAGGGCGTTCCCGCATCGGAGGAGGCGTTTGCGTTTGGACCTGCGGAGCATGCCCGTTAGAATGCCCGCGTAGGGTGGTGACTGTTCTGCTGGGACAAGCCCCGCCAGTGGCGGTGGCTGAGTACGTCCCTTAGCGTATGCGCGGGCATCTATCGCTGACTCGCTGTCAATCTCGCCAAGGAGTCCCTCATGGGCCTCGTTCGACATCTTCGGCTCACGTTTGTGCGCCGGATCGCGCAGTATGTTATGTGCCTGTCTATGGCGTTGCTCACCGCGTCATGCGCGAGCCGGCAATTGCCGCTGAACCTCGTAGAGGATCTGAACAACGATGGCATTGCGTGGCGCGATGAAGCCGCGGGAGGCAATTTCGATCGGCCTCATGCCCCGGAAGGCGCCGGCGCGGGTGCATATCCGGCGGAACTGCTGCCACGAGCGGGCGAGCGAATCTCCAGCCCTGAGTGGGACACGGAGTTTGTCTTCCCCGGCCGGCAGCGAGGAGCGTTCAACAACTTCACTTGTGAGTGGCAGCGCTACAAGGTGCCTCCGGGGCAGTATCGGTCTCTGGCCGTGTTGGGTGCGAGCGACGGCCCCGGCGAGAAGGCGACGCTGGCCTTCTACTACGAAGGCAGCCGGGACGAACGCGAACTGGCCTTCCCAAGCTGGCTCGACCAAGAGCCCGCGGGCGGAGCGGTGGCCGCGCTGCGCTTTCCTTACCGATACGACACCCGCACGGAGCGCACCAAGACGATTGATGAACCGTGCACGCTCTGGAGGGTTAGCTTCAATCTCGATCCCACGAAGACACTGCGTTCCGTCGTGGTCCGGTCCTACAACTCACGCGTGCACGTGTTCGCCGCGACGCTTCTGTGTGAGGATTGGACTGAAGACCACGACACGTACGTGCGGGAGGTCGAGCGCTCATACAAGCAGTTGCGCGAGCCTGTGGGCTCGCGGTTCCAGCGCTACCAGAAGCAGGCCCTCCAACTACGCGCGAAACTTGACGCCCTGCCAAGCGCAGTGCGCCAACGCCTGGAGCGCCAAGTGCGATGGGTCCGAAGCGAGGTCGAGTTTGCGAGGAGCGTCTTGCCCAAGGACCGCGTCCAACTATCGGCCAAGGAGGCGGACACGATCGAGGAGTGGCTGGATCGCGCGGCGGGGGACGTGCGCGCGCTGCGCCGGGGCCGCGATCCTTACGCGGGCCGGACCGGCTTGGTGCTCAAGTCGTACTTCGATTATCTGGATGCGACGGTCCAGCCGTATTGGCTGATCGTGCCTGAGGGCTACACCTCCCAGCGCGCGTGGCCGCTTGTGGTCGCGCTGCATGGCCACGGCTGGTACAAGCCCTTCCAGGGAGCCGAGGCCGAAGCGATCGACGGGGCCATCGTGCTGAGCCCGCATGGCCGGGGCAGCATCGATTACATGCTTCAGTCTGAGGCGGACGTGCTACGCTGCATCGACGAGGTCCGCCGCGACTACCAGATCGATCCGGACCGTGTGACCCTCACCGGGCGCTCCATGGGCGGCACGGGCACTTGGAACCTGGGGGTGAAGTTTGCCGACCGGTTCGCCGCGCTTGCGCCCATCGCCGGCAACACCGACAGCCGCGTGTGGGAAAAGCTGTGGAAGTGGGCGCCTCCCGACGATGGCCCGCCCCTTGGCAAGATCAAGGCGAGGGTCGCGTACGCTTGCGATCCAGTGACTTGGGCGCCGAATCTGCTCAACCTGCCTGTGTTCTGCATCCACGGCAGCGACGACCGGGTGGTGCCGGTGGAGCACTCGCGCAGCATGGCCATGCACGTGTGGCAGGCGCCGGGCACGTATTACTTCGACTACCGCGAGCCGCAAGGGGTGAGCCATGGCGCGATCAGCAAGGACCTTCTCGACGAGCAGACCGCCTGGCTCCGCGGCCAGAAGCGTGCACAGCGGCCCGAACGCGTTCACCTGGAGGCGTCGAAGCTGCGCTACGGCCGGGCGTACTGGCTGAAGCTCGAAGCCATGGCCGATCCTGTGGCGTACGCCCGCATCCGCGCGGAGGCGCACGAAGACGGCAAGATCACAATCACCACGAAGAACGTCGATGCGCTGGCCATTGACCTGTCCGCGTCGCCTGCACACGGTGCGTCGGACCTGTCCGTGGCCGTGGACGACGCGGCCGCGTACGACGGTCCCGCGCCGCCAGAGGGGACGCTCAGCCTCCTGCGCAACGCGGACGGAGCGTGGGCGGCCGGCGCGCCGCGGCCAGGCTTGGCCAAGCGAGCCCACCTCGAAGGGCCGATCGAGGATGCGTTCCTCGACCCATTCGTGCTCGTCTACGGCACCGGCGGGCCGAGCGCGTTCGACGCGCTTGTGGCCAAGGCGGAGGCGGACCGGCTCGCGGCCGATTGGGAGCGGCTGTTCGGCAAACCTTGCCGCGTCAAAGCGGATACGGAGCTGGCCGATGCAGACGTGGAGCAGTTCAATCTCGTGCTCTATGGCGGCCCGCAGTCGAACAGCGTCACGGCACGCGTCATGGACAAGCTGCCCATTCGAGTCGAGCGCGGGGCCGTGCACGTGGGAGACAAGACGTTCCGCGGCGACGACGTGGGCGTAAAGTTTTGCTACCCCAACCCGTTGAACGAGAAGCGCTACGTCGTCGTGTTCGCGGGCACGACGTGGCGGGGGCTCTACCAGATCGTGAACCGCTTCGGCAACTGGTTCCACTGGGGCCCGTTCGACAACCGGAACTGGTTTGACTATGGCGTGTTCGACGACCGGACGCACTCGCCGGAGACCTTCTTGTGCTTCGGCTTCTTCGATCCACGCTGGCAGCTCGACGGCCGGTATCAGTGGGAGGGAGTCGAACGCGCCCGCGCCAAGGCCTCGCCCCGGCGTCTGCCGCAGTTCGCTACGGTCGATGCGTTGCCCGCGACTGCCTCCGGCGTGCGGGCCTCGACTCGCCGCCGCCTCTACTTGAGCGACCTCGCGCCTTCTCTCATCGACCAGCACAAGGGAGTGGTGAACTCGGACATGAGCTTCGAGGGGAACGCTCTGCGCGTCGGCCAGGCGATCCACGCGAAAGGCCTCGGTGTGCGCGCACCTTCGGAGGTCGTGTTCATGCTCGACGGCAAGTTCGACCGCTTCGAGGCCGAGGTCGGTGTGGACATGGAGGGCGAGGAGACACTGACGCCGGTGCGAAAGAAAACGGAGTGGATCCAGTTCGAGATCCTGGCCGACGGCAAGCGCGTGTATCGCACGGATTGGCTTCAGGGTGATGACGCCGGCCGCCGGCTGAGCGCGCCGATCGAGGGGGCTCGTGAATTGCGCCTGCGCGTCAATGGCAGTTGGGCGCGCTGGCTTCTCGGCAGCGCGGCATGGGGGAGCGCCCGCGTCATCGGGCCGGGATGGTGACGCACTCCCAAGACACCGCCCCCCATTTGAGGAACAAGACATGAAACGCTTCAGATTGTTTACTTGTGTCGCCGTGCTGCTGGCTCATGCGATGATCGCCGGCGCCGCCGCTCAACAGAAGAAGGTCCTCCTCGTCGCGAGCAAGCAGAACAGCTTCACCGCGCAAGGCTTGGCAGCGCTGGGCATCGCGGGCGATCGGCGATCCGCCAGCGAGTACCGAAGCCTGTCTCCGTTCGATTACGACGTGATCATCTGGGGCATGGACGAGAAGCGCAGAGCGTTGGCCGCGGCCGCGGACCAGACGCGGGCGTTCCTGGAGGTGGGCGGAGTGATGCTGTGCTTCCGCAGCAACGACAGCGAGGCCTGGATGCCGGCGGCCATGAAGCGCGGCAAGTCCTACGAGTTCGGGCAAGTGCTGAAGCCTGACCACCCCGTCTTCAACACCCCCCACAAGCTGAGCCGAAGCGACCTGCTCGACGTGCACAGCGGCAGCATCTACCGGGCGTTTTGTCGCCTCGACGCGCGGTGGCGGCCGCTGCTCAGCACGGGCCGGCCGCAGCGTTGGGACAAGTCCGAGGACCCGTTCCCAGGCGAGCCGCACTACGGGCTCGTCGAGTTGCCGGTGGGCAAGGGGCGGCTCATCATGACGCAGATGATCCCGGCGTATCATTGGTTCCACGACCGCGGCGGCGACCGCGGGGCCAGCGGCGCGCGCTTCTTCGAGAACCTCGTGCGCTACGCGCTCGCGCAGTCCCAAGGAGGCGCTGCAACTCGGCCGCCGCGGCAAGTGCCAGAGAGCTTCCACAAGACGCTCGAACCGCTGCTCGCTTTTCCGCGCGGCTTCGGCGACGCGCGCCCTCCCGCCGGCGAATGGCAAGTGCGCAAGCAAGGACCGTACTCGGCCAAGAGCGACCGTCGCGGCGTCTGGACCGTCACGCACGCCGACGCGGCGAGCCAGGCCGGCAACTTCTGCGAACTCACTCGCAAATTTTCCTTGCCCGCGGACAGCCAGCGCTTCTCGTTGCGTTGGTATGTGAGCGATACCTACTGCGGCGGACGCGAGCGCATCCTCGGCGGAGCCCAACACGGCAAGACCGCGTTCATCAACCGCCGCGAAGGCTATCGGTTCACCCAAGTCTTGGTCAACGGCAAGCAACTCTGGGAGCAGGACGTGCTGGGACGCAACCCGCAGCCGGCGCTGCGGCGTTTCCACACAGCCGACATCAGCGATAGGGTCAAGCCAGGCGATCGCGCTTGCACCGTGACCCTGCGCGTGGAGGACCGCCAGTCCAGCGGCGATCGGCCGTTCGCGATTGACGTGTTCTGGGCCGCGGTCGCGGTGCTGCCCGACTTCACCCGCGCGCCGGCCGCGACGCTGCTGGCCGGCGCGGCCCGCGAGGACGGAACGGTCACGCTTACGCCGAACGCTCCCGCGGTGTACCGGCATCGCGGCCAGGCCGGGCGCTTCCAGCTCGCGTTTCGGCTGCGGGACGCGGTGGACACGCGTCCGCGGCTCGTGCTCAGCCGCAAGGGCAAAGCTGTGGCGACTTGGCCGCTGACCGCGGACGATCATGCGTGGTATTGGGCCGTGACGGATGTGCTGGACCTGAAGCCAAAGGAGGAGCTGGCCTTGGCGTTGAGCGGGGAGGGCGAGTGCCCTGTTCGCGAGGTGGCTGCGCTGCCTGCCAGCGTGCTGAAGCGGGCGGCGGCTACACGAGATGTGAAACGAGAGGCGAGACGTCCCCTGGCTGCGAACTTCGCTCTGTCCGTACCTGAGACCGCGGGCGTGGCGCGGCATGGCGAGATCGCGACGCAAGGCCTGCCGTTTGCCGAAGGGGCGTTGCGCGACGTGGGTGCATTGCGCGCGCGATCCGCCAGGGGCAAGCCCGTGCCGGTGCAAGCGCGCAAACTCGTCACTTGGCCGGATGGGTCGGTGAAGATCGCGATCGTGAGCCTGCCCGTGGACGTGCCCGGCGGCAAGACGGCCTTGTTCGCCGTCGACGCGAGCCGCGGCCCGGTCCCGGCGCCGGCCGCAGCCCTTTCCGTTTCGGAATCGGCCGACGCGATCACGATCGACACCGGAGCGATCACCGCCGTGCTCAGCAAGACCCACGGCCGCATCGTCGATGCCGTGCGCGGGAGCGACGGCCGCGTGCTCAAGGCCCCGGGCCGCGTCTGGGACCTCGCGCTCGAAGACGAGACCGGCCGCGTGGTGCGAAGCGGTGGCCCGACGGTCGGCGCGGTGGAGATCATCGAGCGAGGCCCGCTGCGCGCGCTGATCGTGCGCAAGGGCTCATTCGCGGATTCGGCCGGCCGGCTCGTGGACTATCGCCTCCAACTCGAAGCGTGGGCCGGCTCGGACGCGCTGGGACTCGAAGCGATCATCATCAACCGCGAGGACACACCGCAGGTGTATCTCAAGCGTTGGTCCATGAAGCTGGCCGGCGCGGACCCGCAGACCGCCCGCGTGTGGCTCGACGCGAACGCGTCCGCGCCGGCGGCCGCGGGCGCGGTGCTTTACCAGCACAAAGAGAACCGGCTGACTTGGACCGGCCCGACGCGCGCTTGTGA
>JAJRTI010000221.1 GCA_024278415.1 Planctomycetota bacterium
CCAGCGCGTCATCACCGCACTGCCTGACGACACCGCGACGCGGGGCGACTGGCAGGGCCGCTACGGAACGTATGCCTACATCCTCTGCGGCCGATACAGCCCTCGCTCCCTCACGGGCGGGCCGGGTTGGCCCATCCGCTACCGCACCTACACGGGCAACCCCGAGGATCCCGCTCGCGAGTGGGTGTCATCGCTCGACGCAAGCCGGAACCGATCGGTTCCCTGGAACCCGTTGGAGCAGAACCGCAGCTTCAGCGTGTGGGACGACCATGGAGAGGTCTACCCCCGTGGCGCCGGACCCAACCTCTACATCGATCTGACTGTGCCGCAGGGCGTGTTCGGCCTCAGCCTCTACTTCTTCGAGTCCGACTGGATCCAGTACCGAGCGCACACGATCACCGTCCGCAGGAAACGGGGTGCGCTGCCTCTGGCGGAAGCGAAGGTGAGCGATTTCTTCGGCGGCATCTACAAGCGCTTCCTTGTGCGAGGGCCCGTCGATCTCACGATCGAGATTGCGAGGGACGACAGCACTAACGCCACCTTGGGCGGGCTCTTCCTCGATCTCGCGCCCCGGCTGTTGCCCGCGCCAGCGATCCGTGAGGAAGATCGAGCCGCAGGCGCCAAGCGTCCAACTCGTTCGCAAGCCAGTGATGGGCTCCGGAAAATCGAGCAGACGTACGCCAAGCTCTGTACCCGATCTGCGAACACGCCCACTGGCGCCGGCGCGCTTGGCTCCACGAGAGAGGAGTGCTTGCTGCTTAGCCGGCGCATCGAGAAAAGCCTGGAGCGAAACCTGTCAAGGCCAGAAAGGGCCAAGGCCTTGTGGATGCTGTGGCAATGCAGAGCCCACGCGTTCACACCCGACCGCGAGGCCCTCACCGCGCTGCGGCAGTACCTACGGACGCTCGAGGGCCTGTGTCCACGGCCCGAGCGCCTCGCCAGCATGCGCAAGATGGGTGACGACCTGTTCGACTTGCGCGATCTCGACGCTTCCGAAGTCGTGCTGGACTCCTGGCTCGCCGCTCTCGCCACAGACCGCGCCAAGGCCGGTGGCACCCACGAGGCCGAGGTCGCGTCCGCTCTGAAGCGCGTGGCGCAAAAATACTCCACGCTCGAAGCGGACAATCGTTACGGCTTGCGCAAGTGGAGCGAGTATCTCGACTACGTGACTTCCCACGTGCCGAAGCCAGAGGCGATTGACGAGCTTCGTGCGGCCGCGAAAGAGACGTACGAATTGGCCAGGGCGAGAGACGAGGCGTCCCGAAGTCTGGACCGGACGGGATACTTCCTGCCTATCACGGCCCTGAGAAAAATCCGCAAGCGCTACTCGCAGGCATCTCTCACAGAGGCCGACCAGAAGACGCTGGCGCGCTCGTGCAAAGCAAAGATGCTCTTCTCCTGGGGGCTCAAGGACTATGTGAGCGAGTACGACGTGTTGCTGCAACACTATCCCAAGGCATCTAACAGGCCGGCCGTCTACCTGGAGGCGATCAACGCACATCTGCTCGCGGCTCAAGAGACCAATGACTACTCCCGGGCGACCAAGCTCACCCAAGCCCTGGCTAAGGAACACCCGAACAGCCCCGAAGTGGCGAAGGCCCGGCTGCGCATGGTCAGCGACCGTTACATCTACCGAGGCGAGTACGCGGAAGCTGACAAAGCGCTCAAGGCCATTGAGGCGGACCGCCCCGGTACGCAGCACCACGCCCGAGTGGCGCGGCTTCGCCAGTTGGTCGATGCCCGGATCAAGAAAAAACTTCTGCCCATACCTGCTCTCCGATCCACTCCCAGACACAGGACGCAGGCAAAGCACGGGCGTGCTGGCGGGAGCAAGCCCTCGGCAATTGAGAAGGAGTACGCGGCACTTTGCGAGCGGTAAGCAAAGAAACCAGACGCGTTCTACGTGGCGTGCGTCAAAGCCGGGCACGTTGCCGCGCTGGATAAGAAAGCCGCCGCAGCCCTGGCGGGCGATCTGTCGCCCAGTGCGCGTGCTCGCGTGCTGTGGATCATTTGGCAGTGCCGCGAACAGACGGAACCGCGGCAAGGCGCCGCCCTGAATGCACTGCGCCAGTATCTTGCGGCAGTCAGGGATGCCTACAGACCACACGAGCGCATGTTGCCCATGAGCCGTGTCTATCGAGCCCTGTACGTCGCGCGCGATCACGATGCTGCGGACGTTGTGCTCGATGCATGTATCGAGGCGGCGCAGAGCATTGGGCGGCCTGAAATGGCTCTGGCCATGCTCGAGAGAGCGGCCATTGGCTGCTTCCTCTCCGATGGCGACCGCCGGATCGGACTGCGCCGGTGGCGACAGTACCTCGACACGGTGATGTCGACGTGCGCCAAGGACAAGGCCATCCATACGATTCGACGATCCGCCCGCGCGGCCTTTGGCATGGCTCGAAGGCAGCATCGCCGCGGCAAACGCTACGACCGAGATGCGTATCGCCTGCCTATCTTGGCCCTGACAACCCTACGAGAGAATTTCGGCCAGACATCGCTCACTGTCCAGGACCAACAGATCCTCGCGAGCGCCTACAAGGCTTGGCGCGTCGATGCGGAGGGCGCGGAAGATTGCGTTCGGGAGTACGAGACCCTCCTGCGCACGTATCCCGAAGCCACACGAGAGCCAGCGGCCTACTTGGGCGCGATCGAAGCCCACCTGGTGCTGGCCCAGAAGACCGATGACTATGCCCGGGCCGCGGAACTCATCCGGACCTTGCACAAGCGTTTCCCAGACAGCGCGCAGTCCGTGCAGGCCGAACTCGAGATGATCCGATGCCGTTATGTCCTTCGCGGCCGGCACGCGCAAGCCAAGGCCGCGCTCGACGAGTTTGAAAAGCGCCATCCCAGCAAGCGCTGGGCCGCTAACGCGGCTCGGTTGCGCCGAAGCCCGGCCGCACCCAAGGGCGCGCTCAACACGTTGCCAACAGGAACTGACATCCAGACCCTGGGCCCCGGCCTGCGGCCATTGCCGCCCGGGCCCTAACCTTCCAATGCAAAGGAGCAGGAAGATGGGAAAGCAGGAATTGCGTCGCGACTCGCACGTCAGGAACCTGCTGCCGTGCCTGATGCTGTCTTGCGCCTTGGCCGTTCTCACAGCGGGCGGAACGACTCACGCCGCAGGCAAGAGGTGGGACAAGGGCACCGCCATTACCGGCGCCGGGGTCCAAGGCCTTCAGCATAACCAGACCGTTGTCGAAGGCCACACCTACGGAATCTACGCAGATGCAAGTGATAATGACCACTGGATCCAGAAAGATGAACAGGGGGTGACCATTGCGCAAGGCACCGAGTCCGATGGTCTCGAATATGAGTGGTCTTGCAGCATAGGGCAGATCAGCGGCAGCGGACACTCCGTTACATGGCAGGCGCCGACGGCCCACGCGGGCTACGCGGTCATTCGCCTCGACGTGAATGACAAAGCTCAGATTCCGTCAGGCGACAGCGGGTCCCGAAATGACAGCGCCAAGTGGCATGCCATCCTTGTCTACATCGTTGCAGAGGGCGGCGGCGGCGGTGGTGGTGGCGGCGGCGGCGGCGGTGACGGCGGTGATGGCGCGGAGTGGGAGCCGGATTCGCCTCTGTATGTCTGGTGGGGGGCCGAGCCGGGCGTCTACCCCGAGGACGGCTTCCTCATTGCCACTGGGTACGAGTGGCTCCTCGGTGCGAACTATCGCGATACCGACGTCCGTCTGGTGGGCTACGGGGACTACTACGAAGACACGACTCGCGTCACAGTGAACGCAACCGCCGGGCAGTTCCCAGACGGGAACGAGTGGGTCAACTCGGTCTGGGTGGATGGGCAGGATCCGGGTATCTTCGCATGGATTGCGCCCGAAACGACCGGACCTGTAGAGTTCTCATGGCTGATCGACGACCCTGAGGGTCCGCATGTACCCGCGGGCGATACCGGCACGCGAGACGACCCAGCCGTGGCCGCGACGACGACGGTCACGGTAGTCGACGTTCGTCTCGACGCTGATTTCAACGCGGATGGCGCCATTGGCCCAGACGAGACGGGCTGGAGTATGCTGATCGGTCTTAATGACGATGACAGCGACAGCGACGACCCCAACAGCCCGGGCCACGGCGTCGCTGACAAGGACAACGCCATCATCGATGGCCCCAACGACCTGGCGGACCTCCGCCTGATCCAAGTGACCGTCGATCCCGGCGGGGCCGTGTGCGAGGCTGTGCTTTCGTGCCGCGAGGAATCGGCCAACGACATCCGTGTCTTCGACGGAGGGGCTTGGGACCAGGCTCAGCCTGTGATCGGGCCTGCCGCTGGGCATGAGTACGACCTGGGGCTGATTTGTGCAGACGTGACGACGTTCACGTTCCGAGTGGAGGCGCTCACGCCAGACAAGCTGACCATGCTCAAAGTCAGGCTCTATGACCCGAACACGGGCTACCCGGTTCCAGGCGGCGACGACAGCATCGGCTTCCGGGTTCCGAAGGTGGACTTGGCCGCGGATATTGACGGCGATGGCGACGTAGACAATGATGACAAGAAATGGGAAGATCAAGAGCCCGGCCTGATCGTTGGAGTCAACGACGACAACAGCGACAGCAACGACGCTCAGAGCCTGGGCAAGAATGAGCCCGACGTGGACAACGCGATCGTCGACGGCGCCGATGACCTGAACGACATGCGGGAAATACAGGTAGTGCTGGATACAGGCGGGCTCAGGGGCAAGGCCATACTGTCCGTGCCATCGACCTATGACGATGACATTCGGATTTTCGACGATGCTCCTTGGGACCAGGCCCAGCCCATCATCGGACCGGTGGCCGGCAAGGCCCACACCATTACGGTCTCTGGCCGCGCCACGACGCTGACGCTCCACGCCGAGGCCATCCACGGCGCGAAGACCTTCACGCTGAAGCTGGAGTTCTACGACACGCTCGATACGCTCATCGCCACGGACGAAATGCAGATCAGCACGCTGGGCGCGGCCGTGGGCGGGGGCTACTACATCGGCAGCTTCCATCCCTTCACGGCCGTTCAGTGCGACGCCAAAGACCGTTCGAAGTACATGGGGCTTGTGAGACACATTGACGCGCAGCATCCGGCCCAAGGCCTGATCGATTTGCGCAACAACGCCACTGAAAAACAGATTGACCTCCTGCTCGACTCCGAGGCCAACCCGTCGAGCCCCGAGCCGAGGCTGTTCTGCTTCGTGGAGGGGTTCAGCGCTCCGTGCATCTCGTTCGAGGCAGGCGTCAAACAGGACGACCTCTTCCTTTGGATGCTCGGGTGCTGGCAAGAGGCATGGATGGACGATTACGATTTCTACGATCTATTGGGCTTCACGGAGGAGGAGATTCTCGACCTCATCGGCGAGTATCCGGACGCAGACGCGCTCTACGACGCGATCCGAGACTTCTACTGCCCTGCAGGCCTGCCGGCCGGCGATGAGAAGTACCTGTGGCTGACGCCGCCCATCACCGCGTGCGGCGTCTACGAACTGCGGCTGAGTTCATCGGCGACGGCTTTGGCCATCAAGAAGCTGACGATGACGGTGGCTGGCATCGATCTCAACTTGCTGTGGGAGACCAGCAACAAGGCCAATCAGATTTTCAACCCAACGCTGAAGGACGATGACTCAGACACCTACAAGGAATCCGATGCCCAGACGGGGGCGGCCTACTGCGCGTACCGCAACAAGCTCTACATCGTGGCCGATCAGCAAAACCGGTACTCCGTCTCCATGGACTTAGCTCTCCTGCCGGTCGACCAGCGTGACAGGTTCATATGCGCTGTGTACAAGGATGGACAGAAGGTGAACGGAAGCGACACGGCGGTCCAGGCCGATGCCACACAGCCTGTGCAGATGCAGTTTACTGACCAGACTGCCACGGCTGCCGTCACCGATTTCGAAATCAGGGTCGGATACGACCTCGACCAGGATGGCCAATTGGACTCAGGCGAAGCGACGAAGCTCTATGTCTACACCCACCCTGAGACCGGACAAGATCGCTACGCCATAATCAGAGGCATCAACGCGGCCCAGTACGCCGCGCATTACGACGTGATCGAAGACGGACTAACGGGCTACTACGGCGTGGATGCTGCCCCCCCAGATGGCGTGTTGATACACGCGAGATCCTTCCTCTACATCTTTGTCGAAGGAGGCGCATCTTCTCTAAGAGACCTTATGCAGCCCACCCGCATCACCCCCGATATTCAACTCAATGCGTACATGCAGGCGTCTGCGACGACCAGTTGCTTCAGCGAGTGGCTGACGCACAATTCCGGGGCGGCGTTCAGCGATCAGGGAGCCGCCCTCATCAAGCGGTACGAGTGGAACTACGACAAGCAACTGGCCCAGTTCATAGCCGAGTGCGCCCCCTTCGAGCTTGAGAAGGGCCATGCGGGGGTCGACGGGGGCTACTACGAGACGCAGACCACCACGGGAGAGAAACTCAGGCAGTATTACGAAGCCCACTTGAAAAGCGCGGCCGAGGCGGCCCTAGCGAACGAGCCTGATGGCGCCGAGGTGATTGTGCCTCAAGATGGCGGGTTCGTGTCCTTCCCCAACCAGAATTCCGATCTGTTCGTAAGCCTGAGCCCCTCGTGGGTTCCTCCGTCCACCGTTCTGGTGGGGGAGAAACGAGGGTACAAAACGTGGGCCATCATCTTTGAGACTCTGATTTTTGGCACAGACGCAGAGAAGCAGTATGATGCGTTCTCCACGCTCGGTAGGGCGAGGGTGTTGAATCCAAGGTATCGATTCACCGTCAAGAAAGTCGGGCACTGGTTCGGTGACCCGACATACCAAGTGACAAAGGTTCAGTTCCGATGCACCATTGAGGATTTGTATGACTTCAACTACGAAGATGGCGGCCTGGCCGCCGATGGCGCGGCTCTACAGATCGGCTACGGCAAAGGCGCCAACGGCCGGACCGCGGGCATGATCTATAGAAGCAAAATCGTGATCGATTACACTTATGCAGACCCCTTCAAGCAAACCGTGATTCCAGGCGCGCCACCTCCTTAACCCCATAGGGAGTGCCCCCCATGCATAGACAATCCTCCGCAGCAAGGTTTGTGTCGGCTCTCGCGATGTTTCTGGCGGGAACCTCGCCCGCGGCCGGCCAGAAGGTTGGCCCTTCGCGGCTGCAAGAGTTGCGTGCGGGGCTCAAGGGAGGAGTCCGGGAATTCGCGGCGTATGTGAAGCGGACACGCGCGGCCGCGCCTCTGATCCACTCGCGCTGGTACGTGGAGACGATGTTGAGGGAGCCTCCGGCGCGGCTGGCGTATGAACGCGCGAAGCGGGAGTTCGGCCGGCGGCTTCTGGTGGCGCTGGACGAGTGTGCGGGGGAGATGTTGCGACTGGATGATTCGCCAAAACGGGAGGTTGCGGCAGAGATGCTGCTGGATCTCCGCGACTGGACCGCCGGCCGGCCAGGCTATGGAAACATGCTGCTGTTGCATCGATGCCAGGACATCGCGCTCGTGCCCCTGGCGCACTTGATCGCGGACTTGAACTTCCCTGTGCGAACGCTCGATCAGCTTGTTGGCCGACTCATGACCTTGCCCGATCAACGGAAGCTGAATGCGGAGGTGCTGAACACCGAGAGTCCGCGGGGGGTGCGCTTTGAGCCGGGTTCGGATCGAATGCCCGCGAAGTGGGCGCGCGCCTTTCGATATCTTACCCCGGAGGAACGCCGCGCCGAAGCCATGCGTATTCCGATGATGCGCACCTGGCGGGCCGGCTGGCGACGCATCATCGAGTGGCGCCGCGGCCAGGGGGACAAGCTGCCCGTTCTGTGGCTTAAGGGCTCCAGCCACAGGGCGAAACTGCCCAAGGATCTCCAATTCTTCTGCGATGACAACAAGCGCCTCGACCCTTTCACCACCGCGAAACAATGGGACGCCAAGCGCCACTACCGCCTGCTGCTGGGGCTGGGAGCGTACTCGGATCGCAGAAGCGTCGAAAGCCTGCTTCTTTTCCGCAAGAAGGTGGGATACTTCCCCACGAGGCCGCCCGCGGGGTCGATGGTGGACTCGTTCATCAAGGATCCCATTGAGAGGGCGTTCGACGCGGCGTGGAACCCGTACAACTCGAAGTACGGCCCTATCTACGGCAGTGCGGCTCTGCTGTACAAAGAAGTGAGGTCCAACACCTTTTGTGACTATGACACTCGACGCCGGAAGGGTTACGAGATCATGCACCCCAAGAAACGGTGACGCTCCATCACGACGGGGGCCGACGCGACTATCTGAGAGAATGAGTGGAATGGGGGACAGCCACCTATTTCCGCGTTGGACAAGGTAGGCCCACATGAGATAGGGGCAGAATGGGGTCACCCATTAAGGCCCTGTCAAGAGAAAAAACATCTCCAACGGCAGAATCTTCAGGTCGGATTCTTCGTCTGCGTCTTGAGTGACGACCCGGCATCGCGGCCGATTCGTCGGACTCGCGCGCGCACACACACACACTCAGTGGCTGTCGGCGTGCATTCCTTCGACCTCACGCCGGCGAGACCGTCCGGTCCGGCGGCGCGGTTTCGCACCTGTGATTTCGCGGGTTTTGGGGCTGAAAAGGCTTCGCATGACGGAGGTCGCGA
>JAJRTI010000222.1 GCA_024278415.1 Planctomycetota bacterium
CGTCGGCGAACACGTCGGCCGAGGCGAAGGAACTGGCCGAGATCGCGGAGGCCCACGGCACGTGGGGCCAGTGCGGGTTCATGAAGCGCTTCGCGGACTGCTACACCATCGCGAAGGAGATCGTGAACCGCGAGGAATTCGGCCCGATCCACGTCATCAAAGCCAAGTTCGGCAAGGGCCCGTACCCGCAGATTTGGGGCATCGACTCGGCCAAGCGCGCGATGCTCATCGGCCAACTCGTGCACGTGTTCGACCTCGTGCGCTTCTTTGGCGGCGACGTGACCGAAATCAGCGCGTTGCTGCTTGAGGTCACGGACACACAGTTCGCGTACGCGGTCAACATGCGCCTCGAATGCGGAGCGATCGGCCAGATGTACCTCAACAGCCTCGAGGACAAGTCCGGCTTCCGCGACATCACCGAGACGCTCGAACTGATCGGCCTCGAATGCAGTGTCACGTGCGAGGACAAGATGGGCGTGCGCTATCAACCCAAGGAGGACTGGACCACCGCGTCGCCCGGCACCGGCGGATGTGCCTATGTCTGGCGGCCCGGCTGGACCGGGATCGGCAGCAGCATCACGCTATTTGGATACACCGGCGAGGTGAAGCACTTCGCGCAGCGTTGCCTGGGCCTGACCAACGATGGCCCCGATCTGTGGGACAGCTACAAGGCGCTCAAGATCGGCGAGGCGATTTACGACAGCGCGCACGGCGCGGGGACCGTGCAGATCGAATACTGAGTGGGCATTGGCGCGGCGGATGTGGCGACTGTTCATTCGTGCAACGCTCGCGCCCACAGTAGATCACGCCCTTTGTTGCCGTTCTCCGAGCAGGCGTCTGTGAGTGGCTTGTGGTAACGGATGCACAGAACGCAACGAATTGTGGCCGCAGAAAAGTGTCCGAATGTGCCCAAGCCGCCCATCTACCAGTGGGGTATCAGGTCTCGGAGAGATCCACTCTCGTGAACCATTCCGGAACGACGACCTCGACGTCGGGATCGCGCGCGCGGATCTCGCGCCGCACCATCTCCGCGTGCTCGCGGGCCCAACAGTCTGCCGCGCGGCGGCCCAGTTCGTCAAGGTGCGTCAGGATGATTCTGCGCGGGCGGAAGCTCAAGTGGAAGTCGACGAACTCGTAGAGCAGCGACGGCCGCGGCTCGAGCGCCTCGGAGCGGCCGAGGAACACGTGTGCGAAGACCGCGTCCACATCCCCGAAGTCGGGCAGCCGCGTCGCGTCGTACGTGCGCACGTCACCTGGGAACAGGTAGCGGCCACGGCCCGTGTCCACCAGGTAGCCGGTCTCCTCGACCCCCGTTCGCTCGCCCGCGTGGTTGGTGGCGAGGTGGAGCGACGCGAAGGGCGTGATGGCGAGGCCCTCAACCTCGATGGCCTCGCCATCGACAGCCGTCGTGATTTGCTCGGGGCGCGCTTGCACGCGCGCAGCGAACCACTCGATCATGTGCGCGGGCACGATCCATCGAGTCGGCGCTACGCTCAAGGCGCGCCAAAGCGATTCGTCGACGTGGTCCGCGTGCGCGTGGGTGAGCAGCACGAACGAGAGTTCGCGGAGGTCGTGCGCGGCCGGAATGGGCGGTGCGTCGGCAATGCGGCTGCCAAGTGTGACCGGGTCGATCGCCCACCCCACTCCGGCGGTGTTGAGCAGATAGTTGCCGGCGTACATGAGCCAGACCGCGTCGCCTGGCCGAGGAGCGTTCCATTGGTCCACCATGCGAGACCAGAGCCGAGGGTAGTCACGGCGAAGTGTGGCGCGCTTGGTGTCCAGTTCGGCGTCGCGATTTGTTGTGGTTGGCATGGGGAGCGCATCTCGCTTTCGCATTCCCTGTTTTGCCCATCGTTGGCGCCCATGCGTACCATGTGTGTTACGGCGAGTCAACCTGTGGCTGCGACATACTCGCGTGCTGGCGACGCACGCGTCGCGGTACTCGCGCTGGACGGCCTCGTCCAGCGCCACAGGGGCGGCACCATGCCGTGGCCCTTCACGCTCTCGACCCGTAGTGCTCGCATGACGTGCTACTGGCCCGCGCAGAACGTGTATAATCAGAGATAGCCTTGGAATCGATACCCCAGCGAGGACTGATTCGCCACGGAGAAAACGAGCGATGAACAAGACTGCTGCCAAGCCGGATCCGAAGGTGCTCATGGACATGTGCGAACACTTCGCGGCCGGCTACTTCGAGGAGCCGGACGCGTCGCCCATGCGCCGGTGGTCGCGAGCCGTGCGCCGGCGCTTCGAGCATCGGACGCTTCGTCCCTACAACGGCACACCGCTCTACCCGGCCGGGCCTGTGCGCTCTGGCGCGGAGAACGGTATCCTCGGCGCGAGTTACTCGTACACCTGGCAACTCAACGAAGCCGAACTTGCGGAGCAACTCAAGGGCGCGACCGGCAAGGCTCGCATCGCGCTGGAGGGGATACGCGGCGAGATCCACGAGTTGCACCGGAAGACCAACCCATCTTGGGGGGAGCATGCGGTGGGCGGCGGCGGGTACACGCACAGTGTGCCGAACTACGGCCGCGTGGTTCGTGAAGGGCTGAACGCGCACGCGGCGCGCATCGCGGCCGGACTCGAAGCCGCACAGCAAAGCGGCGACATGGAGAAGGTCGATGTATACATCGGCCTCCAGGACGTGCTCGATGGCGTGCGCGCCTGGCACGGACACATTGTCGAGCATTTGCGCACAAGACTGACGAGCGCGAATGGGCACGGCCCGGCGATCGAGGCGCTCATTGCCGCGTACGAGCGGGTGCCGTGGGAGCCGGCGCGGGACTTCATGGAGGCGCTCGTGGCGTACAACTTCGTGTTCTACATGGACGACTGCGACAACCCGGGCCGCGTCGACTTGGAGCTGTGGCCGTACTACGAGCGCGACCTGGCCGCGGGCAAGATCTCGCACGACGACGCGGTGAAGCTCATTCGTTGCCTGTGGGAGAACACGGATGCGAACGGCGGTTGGAGCGCCGGCATCGGCGGGTCCACGCCGGAGGGCAAGCCGAATTACACGGACCTCACCATCGTCTGCCTGGAAGCGGCGCAGAGCATCCGCCGGCCGAACCTACAGCTCCACATCCGCCGCGACATGCCGGACCGCGTGTGGGACGCGTGCATCGACACGCTCGCGACGGGGTGCGGCCTGCCGGCGCTGCACAACGAGGAGGAGTTTATCCGATCGTTGCGCGACGCGGATCTGGGGGTCGCGGAGGAGGACTTGCCGCTGCACAATGGCGCGGGCTGCACGGAGACGCTCATCCACGGCCTGTCGAACGTCGGTTCGCTCGACGCCGACATCAACCTGCCCCTGATCCTCGTGGACACAATCCACGAGAAGCTGCCGGAGTGCGAGACGTTCGACCAGTTCATGGCCGCGCTCAAAGAGGAGTTCGGCCGGGTCATTGCGCACATTGCCGAGCGCGTGAGCGCGAACCAGGAGGCGAAGGCGCAGTGGCGGCCACAGCCCATGCGCACGCTGCTGATCGACGATTGCATCGACCGCGGCCGCGAGTACAACGCGGGCGGCGCGCGTTACAACTGGAGCGTGATCAACATCGCCGGCCTCGCCAACGTGGTGGACTCCCTCGCGGCGATCCGGGAGGTGGTGTTTGAGAAGCGCGAGAAGGCAGGCGCGGAGCTGTGCGAACTGTTGCGCGCCAATTTCGAGGGCGATGACGCGTATCGCAAGCGCTTGGAGAAGTGCCCTCGCTATGGCAACGACGATCCGGCCGCGGATGAGTTGCTGGCGGAGGTGTCGGAGTACGTGTTCCGCGAGTTCCTCTCGCACAGGCCTTGGCGCGGGGGCAGGTTCCTGGGCTCGTGCTTGATGTTCACCACTTATGCCCAAGCCGGTGCGCCGGTGGGCGCCACGCCTGACGGCCGGCTTGCGGGCGCGCCGTTGGCGGATTCCGCCGGGCCCATGCAGGGCCGGGACCGCAGCGGCCCGACTGCGATGGTCAAGAGCGTGACCCAGATGCCCCACTACCTCGCGCCCGGCACGCTCGTGGTGAACGCGCGCTTCGCCAAGGAGTTCTTCACCACCGAGCGCGGCCGGGAGCGACTGCGGGAACTCGTGCGCACGTACTTTGATCTGGGTGGGATGCAGATTCAGATCAATGTGGTCGATCAGCAGGTGCTCAAGGACGCGATCGCTCACCCGGAGCAGCACGAGGATCTGATCGTGCGGGTAGGAGGGTACTCGGAGTACTTCAACCGCCTGTCGTCCGCGTTGAAGACGGCGGTGTTAGAGAGAGTCGAGCATGAGGCAGGGGAGTGAGGCGGAATGGTTGATGGGCAATGGTTGATGCTGATGCTGATGCGCGAGCCGCGCACTGCACTCAGGCGAATGACCAATGACCCGTGACCCGTCACGCCAGAACCGGCATGCCCTTGGGTACGACGACGATGCCGGTGTCCGTGACGGTGAAGCGGCGGCGGTCCTCTTCTCCGTCGTACCCGATCTTGCACCCGTCTGGGATGCGGACCTCCTTGTCGATGATCGCCCGACGGATCTTCGCGCCCTTGCCCACGGTCACGCCCTCCATGACGACGGATTCAACGATCTCGGAGTCGTAGTCGACTGTGACGGCCGGGGAGAGCACACTGCGCTCGACTTGGGCGCCGGTGATGACGCAGCCTGCGGACACAAGCGAGTTGAGGATCGTGCCCTGCCGCACGCCATCGGGTGCGGCCGCGATGCACGTCTTGGCCGGCGGGTGTTGCTCTTGGGAGGTGCGGATGGGCCACGCCTTGTTGTGCAGGTCGTACTCCGGTTTGAGGTCGGTCAGATCCATGTTGGCCTGCCAGTACGCGTCGATCGTGCCGATGTCGCGCCAGTAGCAGGCTTGGCCCGTGGCGGGGTTCCGGAAGTTGAACGCGAAAACGCGGTCCGCGGCGTGCACCATCTCGGGGATGATGTCCTTGCCGAAGTCGTGGCTGGTCTGGCGCTTCGCGTCGTTGATGACCCGGCGCACGAGCATTTCGGTGTTGAAAATGTAGATGCCCATGGACGCGAGCGAGTGCTCAGGATCGTTGGGCAGCCCTGCGGGGGAGTCGGGCTTCTCGTTGAACTCGACGATGCGGTCGGTCGCGTCCACGGTTACCACGCCGAGCCGGGACGCGTCTGTGCGCGGGACTTGGATGCAGGCGATGGTGAGGTCGGCTTCGTGCGCGAGGTGTGTGGACAGCATGTCGCAGTAGTTCATGCTGTACACGTGGTCGGCCGCGAGGATGATAACCCAGCGGGGCCGCGTCTTCTCGAGCGTGTAGATGTTCTGGTAGATCGCGTCTGCGGTGCCGAGGTACCAGTGTTCCCCTGTGCGCTGCTGGGGCGGGATGGTCTCCAGGAACTCTCCCTGTTCGAGAGGGAAGATCCTCCACCCGGCCGCGAGGTGGCGGCTGAGCGAAATGGACTTATACTGCGTGAGGACGCAGATGCGGTGGAAGCCGGAGTTGAGGCAGTTGCTGAGGGGGAAGTCGATGATGCGGTACGTGCCGCCGAAGGGCACGGCCGGCTTGGCTCGGTCGCGGGTGAGGGGGGAGAGTCGCTCGCCCACGCCGCCGGCGAGGGTGAGGACCAGCGACTGCTTGAGCATCTCGCGGGTGATGGGGGGGCCAGCGGCGGTCACGGCTGCGTCGCGCTCCCTTCCTGGAGACCACCGCCCAAGACCTCGCGAATCGCCGCCTTGAGGTCGGCCATGTCCGACGACTTCACGACGTATCGGTCCGCGGCCCACGTCATGAAGTTGTCCTTGTAGGAGGAGTAGGCCGTGTTGATGATGACCGGCACGGTGTTGTTGCGCGAGAGAATGCGGCCCATGGCCTCAATGCCGTCCATACGCGGCATACGCACGTCCATGATGACCAGGTCGGGGTTGTGCTCCTCGGCTATTTGGATGGCATCCTTGCCATCAGCCGCGGTGAGCACGGTGTAGCCGTCTTGTTCGAGTTCGACCTGGTAGAGCGCGCGCTGGTTGGCCTCGTCTTCTACGATAAGGATAGTCGCCATGATGTGGCCTCCAACTTGAGCGCGGAGCTAAGAGTGCACGCGGTCGAGGACGGCCCGGGGGTCGGGGATGGCCTGCGAGTCGTCAACCAAGGGGAGGCGCACCTCGAAGGTGGCGCCGACGCCTTGCTCGGACTTCACCTGGATGCTCCCGCCGTGGTCCTCGACGATCTTTTGGCTGACGGCCAGGCCCAAGCCCGTGCCGTCTATCTTTACAGTATAGAAGGGATCGAAGATGTTTTCCAGCACCCCGGGCGTCATGCCGACGCCGGTGTCTTGCACGGACACGACCGCGCACTCACCGTCGAGCCACGTGTGAATGTGCAGCGGTTCGAGCGCCGGCCGGGCTTCGGGCGGAGTATCCTCGTGCGCGAGCGCGACGGCCTCGATCGCGTTCTTAACGATGTTGATGAGAACCTGTTTGATCTGGTCCGCGTCGATAGGCAACTCGCCAACGTCGGGCGAGAGGTCCAGAACCATGCTCAGGCCTTCGGCTTCAGCGATGGGGAAGAGTTCGTCTGCGACCTCTTGCACGAGGGGGTTGAGTTCCAGCACCTGCTTCACAGGCTGCGACGGCTTGGTGAAGTCCATCACGCTTTTGAGGATCCGCTCCAGGCGTTCGACCTCTTGGACAATGATGCTGGTGCTGCGCTGGACGCGTTCGCTCAGGTCGTCTTGCTTGAGAATGTTGCGCGCGAAGCCGCCGATGGTGACGAGAGGGTTGCGGATTTCGTGGGCCACGTGTGCCGCGAGTTCGCCAACGACTGCGAGGCGTTCGGCGCGCACGAGGCTCTGCTGGGCTTCGTCGAGCTGCCGCATCTGTTCTTCGAGTTGCTGATACGCGTTGGCCGTGTCGATGGCGAGGCCGGCCTGGGTGGCGAACATGGCGAGGAGGCGCACGTCGTCTTGCTCGATCTCGCGCCGGTTGAAGCGGTTGTCGGCGAGCAGCGCGCCGATGGGCCGGTCCTTGGCCACCAGAGGCACGCACACGAACTGGCTGCCTCCGATGCGGTGGAGGAACGGCTTGGCGCTGTCGCCGGCTTCGTCGACAGAATTGATGACCACGGCGCGCCGGTTGCGGACCGACGCGGCGAGGAAGCTGTCGTCGTCGAGCGCGAACCGCGTCTGCTCGAGCAGTTGCTGGAGTGGCGTGGTTCGGTGCTGCTCCCGCTGGTAGCGTGCGGCCATCTCGCGGAGTGTCAGATGCTTGGCCTCGATCTCTTGCCACGCGCGCACGGCCTCCGCCTCTTCAATCGCTCCCACGGCCATGCGGCCTTCGAGCACGCGCTCCTCAGGGTTGAGCATGAAGAGCAGGGCGCGGTTGAACCCGAGGCCATGTTGGCCGGCGGTGACGCAGGTCAGCAGGAGGTACAGGAGGCGCTCGAGGTCGAGCGTGCCCTGCATCTCCTGGCCGAGTTGGTAGAGGAAGGACACTTGCTGCACGCGGAGCGCGTTTTGGGTGACATCTTGCGTGAGCTTAATCACGCTGCTGATGGCGCCGGACTCGTCGCGCAGAGGCGCGTACACGTGCTGGAAGTAGCGCGTCGCGCCATCGCTCGACATGACGAGCTGTTCGGTGCTGTAGGGCCGGCCCGTACGGCATACGATGTCGAAGCCGCAGGGCTCGCACTTGGAGTCGCGGTGCTTGAAGAGGCGGCAGCAGGTGGTCTTGAGCACGGACTCCTCGTCGGTTTCCATCCACTCCACGAGCGTTCGGTTGCACCAGGTCATGCGCCTGTTGGAGTCGATGATGCACAGCCCGGCGCCCATGACGTCGACGAGGTTGTTGAGCTTGTCTCTCTCTTGGCGCAGTGCTTCTTCCATTTCTCGGCGTTGCGTGACGTCTTCCATGCAGCACGCGTAGCCCACGTGCTCTCCCTCGGCGCCGCCGAGCCTCGTCCAGACTTGCCGCACCCAGATGCGCCGGCCGTCCTTCGTTTCCACGAGCACCTCCGCGTCGGCCTGGCCCTTGGAGCGGCAGGTGTCGAGCACGAGGGGCAGGTCGTAGACGGACGCGGCAAGTTCGTCGGGCTTGCGCTTGCCGACCATCTCCTCGGCAGAGAAGCCGGTGAGGCCTTCGCTGCCGCCGCCCCAGTGCGTGACGAGGCCGTCGAGATCCGTTGCGGCAATGCCCAAGGACAGCGCCTGGGCGATCTGGTCGAGCCGTTCCCTGGCTTCGGCTGCGAGGCGCTCCGCCTTCTCGCGCTCCTCGCACAGGCGCGTCCATTCGATGGCCGCGGCGATCTCCTCCGCAATGGTCTCCATGGCGCGCTCGTCGTCCGCGTCAAACGCACCCACCTCGGCCGATTCGATGTTGATGACCCCCACGACTTGGCCGCGCGCGTGGATGGGCACGCACATCTCAGATCCGGCATGGTGTTCCCATGGGAACGCGATGATGCGCCGGGGCTCTTGGGTGACGTCGTTGGCGACAAGCTTCTGGCCGTGCGCCGCGACCCAGCCCACCATGCCGGTGCCCAGAGGCTGGCGGTACCCGTCGTGGGTCATCTCGTCGCGCGCGCCGGCGCTGGCCATGAGCACGACTTCGTTTGTCTCGCGGTCCACGTCCAAGATGCCCACGTGGTAGAACTGGAACGACTCTTGGATCGTTTGGGCCGTGTGCCGGAGCAGCTCGGACAGGCTTGCGGTGTTCACTTTCTTGGCGACTTCGCTCACGACCCGGAGCTGCGCCATCCGCTTGCGGTCGCTCGAGAGCAGGCGCATGCAATCAATGGCGACGCCGAGCTGCCCCGCGATCTGTGAGAGGATCGGCAGATCCCGGTCGCTGTACACGTCGGGTTCGTCGTGGACGAGGTCCAGCACACCCAGCGATTGGTCGCGCACGGCGATGGGCAGGAGCACGCGCGAGCGCATGCCGATGCGGCGTTCGTCATCGTGGTCGAAGAACGCGTCCGCGTCGGCCAAGTCCTTCACGAGCACAGGCGCGCGGTGCTCCATTACCCATGCATACGACGAGCCCGCTTCGAGCGCGATGGTGCGTGTGCCGGTGTGCTCTTGTGGCGCGGGTGCGGCCCACGCCTGGCGCATGGACTTGCCCGCGTCGGCCAATATGCTGATCCGCGCTTGCCGAAACCGGAACAAACTCGGCAGTTCCGAGGCCATGGCCCGGCACAATTCGCCCAAGTCCAGACCCGAGATGATGGCCGTGGTCATGCGGCAGATGGCCGCGACTTGCTGCGTTTCCCGGCGCGACTCCTGGAGCTGGTGCTCGCTCATCTGGTAATAGAGCGACGCGGTCTCCAGCGTGGTCTCGTCCACCGCGCGGCCGATGGCCTGGCGCATGCGCTCGAGGCGGTCGGGGGTGTCGGCAAACGACTCTTCGAGCACCGCATCGACGGCCGCGCGCAACTGCGATTGCACCTCCAGCACGTCGGCAAAGGAGAACGTCATGCCGTCTTCGGCCTGCGCCTCCGGCATGTGCTGTCGTTCGGCAAGCTCGATGCCCCGGTCGATGTGGTCGAGCAAGAACGTCATGAAGTTCGCCAGACCCTCTTCGAGCGCCTTTTGCGACGACGCGTACCCGACGCCTTTGCGCTGGAACAGGGTCATGACCTGCTTGGACCACCGTTCGGTGATCGCGTCCCGGTGTTCGCGCAGGAACTGCGTCAGGCCGGCCGGCGGAGCGGGTGAGTGGGTGTGCGTGGCCATTGGGGGAGGCAGGGCGAGGGCGTTGGGGCGCCAGGGACGCGATGCGGAAGCGTCCTCCCCCCCTCAAGGGGGGGAACCAAAGGGGGGGGAGGTCCGGCGACAACCGCTCGGACTTCTCGTGCCGACCCCCCTGTTGTCCCCCTTGGGAGGGGGACGAGGATCGCATCGTGGCCCCAGACATGCCTTTGCATGCCCGAAGCCTGGCGGCTTCGGCTACCGGTTTCGGCTGGAGAGCGTCACACTTCGGTGTGACGCAGATACTGCGCCGCGTCTTCGGGCGGGACCGGGTTGATGTAGAAGCCCGTGCCCCATTCGAAGCCGGCCATGTGGATAATACGCGGGATGATCTCGATGTGCCAGTGGTATTGTTCCGCGGCCGCGTGCTGGAACGGCGCGGTGTGGATGATGTAGTTGTAAGGAGGGCTTTCGAGCGCGCCTTCGAGCTTGGCCAAGCTGCGCTTGAGCAGGGTCGCTAGCGTGGCCGTCTCGCCGGGAGTGATCGCCTCGAAGTGGGGCGAATGCTCCTTGGGCATGATCCACATTTCGAAGGGGAACCGCGACGCGAAGGGCGTGAAGCAGACGAAGTGCTCGTTTTGCTCGACGAGCCGCGTCTCGGTCGAGCGCTCTTGCGTGATCATGTCGCAGAACAGGCAGCGGCCGCGGTATTCGTAGAACGCGCGCGCGTGGCGCATCTCCACGTCCACGTTGCGGGGCACGACCGGCATGACGACAAGCTGGGAGTGGGAGTGTTCGAGCGACGCGCCGGCCGGCATGCCCACGTTCTTGAAGATCATGCCGTACTGGAAGCGCCGATCCTTGCACAGGTCGAGCAGGCGCTCGCGGTACATGGCGATCGCTTCCTGGATCTGGGGCTCCGGCATCTCGGAGAGCGACACCGCGTGCTGGGGGCACTCGACGATGATCTCGTGTGCGCCGATACCCGCCATGATGTCGTACATGCCGTCGCCGCGCTTGCCCAAGCTGCCCTCGACGCGTAGCGCGGGGAACTTGTTGGGCACGACGCGCACGGTCCAGCCAGGCCGGTCCGGCTCCGTGCCGGGGGCGCGGTGCGCCGCAATCTCGCCCGGCGTCTTGTCCTCGTTGCCTTCGCAGAAGGGGCAGAAGCCGCCCGTCTTGGGCACGGTGTCACAATGCAGGTCGGTAGGCCGGGTGGCGCGGTCGGACGCGATGATCACCCACCGGCCGGATACGGGGTCTCGTCGGAATTCGTTCATGGCAGGTCTAATGATATCCCGGAGAAGGGAGGCTGTAAACGGCGCGTCGTCGCAGCCGGGGGCGCGGCAGCAGGGCGGAGCGAGCGGCGGGCGCGTCAATCACCGTCTTCGCATCCGGCCTCAAGCTCGCGCAGGCGTTCCCAACTGCCGCCGTGGTGCTTCGTGAAATGGATCCCCACGCTATACGCGTGGTCGCCGTCGCCCTCGCTGGCCCAGACGACTTCGCCCTCGACGGCGATCTCTTCGCCCTCGGCGCTCTTGAGGCGCAGCACCAGCTTGGCGCCGCGTGCGAGCGGCTCGTCCACCAGCAGTAGGATGCCGCTGCGGTGCATGTCGGCCACTGGGAACGCGCCTGCCGTCTTGGGCTTGATGAGCGTAGACAGGGGGCTGCGGTGCGCGTAGGCCGCTGTCCAAGAGCCAGAGACAATACGCTTAAGTGCGCGGCGGTCTTGCTGCATCTTCGCTCCGATACTCCAGGGGTGGAGCTGTCGTGGGCGCTGCGGCGGGGACATGAACCAAGGACGCGAAGCGTCCGACTTCGTGTCCCCGGAACGTGGTTCCCGAAGCCTGGCGTCGCGCCGCCTGATTCCCTAGAGGATGATACACGCGCCTGCGGGAATGTCAACCGGCCGGCGCTCGCCCTACAGGAGCACGACCAGCGCTACCACGCCGATGATCGCCAAGCCCTCGACAACGATGGCCGCCGCTTCCCCGCCAGTAAACGCGTCCCGCTTCAAGGCCGGCAGCTCTTCGGCCTTGCGCTGAAGCGCCTCGGCCCGCTTGGCCAGTTCCTGCGCATTCGGCTCGCCCGCCTTCTTCAGCTTGAACGCGAATTTGTGCTCCACTTTGAAAGTGTGAGGGATGAGCAGTTCCGTGACAATATCCAAGGGGAATTGGCAATACCACGGCCCAGAGACGGCTTCCATCGACTGATGGCGCTGGAAGCCGTCCTTCTCGAGCGTGAACTGATGCTGGCCGGTGTGGTTGATGGGGCGCTCCAGTATCGGCGTGCGGCCCGCGAACTTGCCATCGATCAGCACGCGCGCGCCAGACGGCTGGCTCTCGATGGTCAGGTAGCGTTCGAGGCACCCCGTGGCCAAGAAAAGCAGAGCGGCCGCGGCGAGGAAGGGATAGACTTGTCGGGTCATGGGCTTAGCAGGGGGGCTAGATGTCGACCAATTCCACGGCGAGCGATTCCGTGTCCAATACCGCCACGCTTGGCGCGTGGCCAAGCCAACCGCCGGTCTCGCCGGGGTTGATCGTGAGTGGCGGGCCGGGGGCAATGGATTTCTCGTGCGAGTGGCCGTAGACGACAACGTCCACACCGGCCGGCTCGGCCGCGTCGGCGATGTCGTGCACGGCCAGCATTCGCCGGCCGCCAAACTCAAACACGTGCGGCGGCTCGACAATGCTCGGGCAGGCTTTGGCGATCCCCGCCTTCTCGCCGTCGTTGTTGCCAAACACGCCCACCACCTGGCCCCGGAACCGCGTAAGCTGCTTGACGGCGAACGGAGCACTGAAGTCCCCACAGTGGATGACCACCTCGCAGCCGGCGGCTTCGAAGGCTTCGACCGCGCGCTCGATCATGGGCAGGTTGTCGTGCGAGTCCGCCATGATCCCGATCTTCATGGCGCCTCCCTTCGATGAGTAGAAACGACGAACGGCTGCCGAGCGCCCCACGGGAATGGTTGGCTCAACAGCCGCTGTCTCGATGGCGGAGAGGCCGGGATTCGAACCCGGGGTAGAGACTTATATCCCTACAACGGTTTAGCAAACCGTCGCTTTCAGCCACTCAGCCACCTCTCCGGGTCGATCTCGTCCGCACCCATGGTGGCCGCGGGATGGGCCCGCGTGGCGTGGGGTGGGTGCGTCGATTGACCGATTATACCATCTCCCTGGAGGCCGTCAACTGTGAATGCTCGGCAACCTTCGCGCAGGTGTGCTCACGATGCACGCGGCCGCCCACTTCGGCCGTGTCTGATCCGGGTGCGTGCCGCCGCGGCAATCCGGACAAGCCCCCAATGTGGCGCGTGTCCAGTTGACAGGGGGTCGTTGGGGCGGAAAACTCGCACCGGCCGTGGACGCGCCCTACTCGATCCCCAACTCGCGCTTGCGCCGGCTCGCCGCGTACGCCATGAGCTGCTCGATGAGCGCGTGGCCCCGCGGCTTGTTCATCAACTCGCCCCACAGCCACACCACCTCGCCGTTGTTGAAGTCGGCGCGCGTGTATCGCACTGCCGCGGCCATGTAGCCCTTGAAACGATCGGGCCCTTTGCCCTCGCCCACGACTTTGGCCAATGGCGTGAACTCCACGCCCTTCATGCCCGACGGCATCGCCGCGCGGTAGCGGCCCCAAGGGATGTAGTCCAGCGGCATGGGCGAGTCGAATCGCAGGATGCTCTGCCCCGGCAGGCGCTTGAGGAACATGGGGCCGGGATTGTCGGAGAACCCGAAACCGAGCCGCAGGCCGAGCCCGCTCGGGATACTCTGCTCCGGGTCGTACTGCTTGCGCCACTTCCCATCGGGCCCCAGCGTGGCCGCGTAGAAGAACTGCCACATGTTGCCGCAAGCCACGAGCACGCCGCCCATGCGCACGTAGTCCACGTACACCTGCCAGAGATCCTTGCGCCCAAGGGCCTCGTCGATGAACGACTCGTCGCCGAGCGCGTGGATCGCAATGGGGAAGCGCCGCGGGTTGAACACGGCCGGATCGACAAACTCTTCGAGGGTAAGCGCGCGCACCTTTAGCTTTGCCTTCTCGCAGGCCTTGAGCACAACCGCGTCGTGCGCGCGAATCGGGCCCGGCAGAAGCGCCGCGCTCGGTGTGGTGTCCCCCTTCGCGGGTTGCAGCTTCGCGTGCACGATCGCGTCCGTCATCACGTCGAGCGCGATGGCCGGGCCGTGCTCCGTCTCCAGAATATTGCCCCAGAGCGCGATCATGCGTGCTGTGTTGTAGCGCGTGCACGTGTGCTCGATGACCGCGGCCACCAGGTCGCGCTTCTTGCGGGAGCGGTCCGTGTTAGCCAGCCACATGGCCGGCTTGCAGGGGCAGGTCTCGGGCGCGGCCGATCCCGCGACCGGACGATAGGGCCCGCTGATGGGCGTGTAGCGGAACGGAGCCAGCACGTGCGGCAGCAGCGTCTGCCCCGGCTCGAACTCGTAGCGGTACGACCGCGTCGGCATGGGCCCATGATTGATGAGCAACTCCAACTCCGGCGCGGTCACGCCGTGGCGCTTGCCCTTCATGCGCTCGAACCCGTCGCCCGTCCAACGCAAAGCGTAATAGAACGGCACGCCTCGGCCGGCCACGACGAACGTGCCGCCTTCGGCGAGGTAGCGCTTCATGGCCGCGAGCCCGTCGCCCGGCTTCAGAATCGTATGGGCGAAGGTCTCTGGCGCGGAGTAGACCGCAATCGGGTAGCGGGTCGCGTTGAACTCGGCCGGGTCGACAAATCCCCGCGGCGAAAGCATGGTCGGCGAAACGCCGAGTTTCACGCAAGCCGCGCGCAACACGGCCGTGTACGCCTCCTGCGGCGGAATGAACGCGATGCGCAG